>PHCL01000098.1 GCA_002842195.1 Betaproteobacteria bacterium HGW-Betaproteobacteria-20
CGGCTAGGTTGAGCGATGAATATTCAGGGTTTGCTTGTATCATCGCCAATAACTGGCAATGGTCCAGCTCGGCATTCGATAATCCACTCATTTCCGTGCCGAATACCAAGGCCACAGGCTGTTTGGCTGCGATGCTAATGGCTTGCGCGGCGGCATTACGCACGTTGACCAGTTCATGTGAAAGGCTGCGTTTACGCGCACTCATGCCAATCGCAAAAGCGCAGCCGCTCAACGCTTCAGCCAACGTTTCGGTGACTACTGCATTTTCAAGCAAATCTGCCGCGCCGGTAGATAGCGCTGTAGCGTGCGCATCTGGAAATTTATCGGGTTTTACCAAATATAGCTGGCTAATGCCCATGGTTTTCATGGCCCGTGCGGCGGAGCCGATATTGCCCGGATGGCTGGTTTGGCAAAGCACTACCCGAAAATTGTGCAGTACGTTTAATTTGCCAGGTTCTGATGTTGATGTCATATTTTATGTAACTAAATTTTGAAGTACAGGCAATACCCGTTAAAATGCTATTTTATCAGTTCTTTAACACGGCTTTAGTTTTAGATTCGCCTCATGCACAGGTTTTGCATGGCGATATAACTTTGCGCAGGCTAATTTGCTGAGCCCCTTACAAAGATTAGAGACATTATGCATCCTATGCTATCAAACGCAGTGAAAGCTGCTCGCCGCGCTGGCAACATTATTACCCGTGCTTCTGAAGACGTTGGTTCGCTTAAAATTCAAACCAAAACCTATAACGATTTTGTGACTGAAGTGGATAAAGCCGCAGAAAATGCAATCATTGAAACGCTTAAAGACCTGTATCCAACCCACGGCTTTTTGGGCGAAGAAAGCGGCGAATCTAACATTGAATCTGATTTTGTCTGGATTATCGACCCGCTGGACGGCACCACTAACTTTTTGCACGGCATGCCGCAATATTGTATTTCAATCGCCCTGCAAGAGCGCGGCGTGCTGACCCATGCCGTGATATACGACCCCAATAGAAATGACTTATTCACTGCAACTAAAGGCCGCGGGGCATTTTTAAACGACAAACGCATTCGTGTAACGCAGCGCACTAAATTGCAAGATTCAATTATCGGTACCGGCTTTCCTTTCCGCGATTTTACGCACCTGGATACCTACATAGATATGCTGAAAGATATGATTAAAAAAACCTCAGGCATTCGTAGACCTGGTTCTGCGGCCTTGGATTTGGCCTATGTTGCCGCAGGCTGGTATGACGGTTTTTGGGAGATTGGTTTGTCAGCATGGGACATTGCCGCTGGCGGCCTGATTGTGCAAGAGGCGGGTGGTATTGTGGGCGATTTTGAAGGCAATGAGTCCTGGCTTAAAACTGGCAATATTGTCGCGGCCAACCCAAAAATATTTTCACAAATGCTGCAAACCTTAACCCCGCATTTGACTGCTGACCTTAAAGCGCCGGCTAAAAATTTGACTTCAGCGGTTGCTGAATAACGCTTAACCTCGCCATTATTTTATCTGCAATCACTTTTTGAATTGTCAGCTTCCATTCAAAATACGCCGCTAGAAGAACTGCCAGATCAGGCAACTTCTAGCGCTGCTTCTCTTGCAAGTACTAACCGCGCAGCATCTAATCACGCAGCATCCAATCACACTCCTATGATGCGCCAGTATCACGGCCTTAAAGCACAGCATCCAGACATGTTGTTGTTTTATCGCATGGGTGATTTTTACGAGCTGTTTTTTGAAGATGCGGAAAAAGCTTCACGTTTATTGGGCATTACTTTAACGCATCGCGGCACAAGCAATGGCGCGCCTATTAAAATGGCAGGCGTGCCGTATCATGCGGCCGAGCAATATTTAGCCAAGCTGGCAAAACTGGGTGAGGCGGTTGCCATCTGTGAGCAGGTGGGTGATCCTGCAACAAGTAAAGGCCCGGTAGACAGGCAAGTGACGCGCATTTTAACACCCGGCACTTTAACTGATACGGCGCTGCTGGATGAATCGCGTGACAATCAATTATTAAGCATTTTTCAGGCAGATGGCGTGATTGGCCTGGCGCGCCTGAATTTAGCTTCCGGTGCGTTTATTTTGAGTGAGATTGCCGTGGGCTTGCTGGCGCAGGAAATTGAACGCATTGCGCCTAGCGAAATTCTACTGGCAGATGATTTTCAGCATGCTGCGATTAACTCGAGTAAAGTTGCTAAAAAACGTTTAAGCCCATGGCAGTTTGATTTTGACAGTGCATTTAACACGCTGACCAAACAGCTTAATACTTACGACCTTAATGGCTTTGGCTGTGCAAGTTTGCAGCCCGCCATTTGCGCGGCTGGCGCCTTGCTGGATTACGTTAAGCACACGCAGCGCACGGCGCTGCCGCACATCAATGCACTGAGTGTTGAAGCCACCAGCGCTTACATTCAGCTGGATGCAGCCACGCGTCGAAATTTAGAAATTGATATGACTTTGCGTGGAGAGACTTCTCCAACGCTATATTCTTTACTCAATACTACGCAAACCGCCATGGGCGCACGGCTATTGCGGCATTGGCTGCACCATCCTTTGCAAGATCGCAATTTAGTGATGAAACGGCATGATGCAATTACTGAGCTGATTCAAAAAGATGGTTTTTTATCGTTAAACCAAATACTTAAAGCGATTGGCGATATTGAACGCATTACCGCGCGCATCGCCCTAAAAACTGCCAGGCCACGGGATTTATCCGGCTTGGCGATGAGCCTGCAACAGCTGCCTTTATTACAAACACAATTGCAAAAGTCACAAACCAGTTTGCTGCAAACATTAGGCTCAAGCTTAACTGCGCCCGCCGCGGTGGTTGGCTTGCTCACTACCGCAATTAAGCCGGAACCCAGTACCGTACTGCGTGAAGGCGGCGTGATTGCCGACGGTTACGATGCGGAATTGGACGAATTACGCGCCTTGCAAAATAACCATGGAGAATTTTTGCTGCAATATGAAGCGGCAGAAAAAGCACGTACCGGCATTGCAAATTTAAAAGTTGAATACAATAGTGTGCATGGCTTTTATATTGAAATGAGCCGTAGCCAGGCAGAAAGCGCACCTACGGAATATAGGCGTCGTCAAACGCTAAAAAATGTAGAACGCTTTATTACCCCGGAGCTAAAAGCCTTTGAAGATAAAGTGTTAAGCGCGAATGACCGTGCATTAGCGCGGGAGAAAATGCTCTACGCAGAAGTATTAGAACAATTGCTGCCACATATCGCTGCCCTGCAAGCTAATGCCGGTGCGGTTGCTAGTCTGGATGTTTTATGTTGTTTTGCTGAGCGGGCAGTAGCGCTTAATTATGTTGCACCGCAATTTATCACTGAAGCTAGCCTGCAAATTTCGGGCGGCAGGCATCCTGTAGTGGAAAATATTACACAGCCGTTTGTTGCTAACGATGTTATTTTGAATCCGTATCGGCAGCTATTGTTGATTACGGGTCCGAACATGGGGGGTAAATCCACCTTTATGCGGCAAACTGCCTTGATTGTGTTGTTGGCGCATTGCGGTTGTTATGTTCCGGCAATATCAGCTAAAATCGGCGAAATTGATAGTATTATGACGAGAATAGGCGCTTCTGATGACCTGGCAGGAGGCCGTTCTACCTTTATGGTGGAAATGACAGAAACTGCCAACATACTGCATAACGCCACCGAAAAAAGTTTGGTGCTGTTAGATGAAATTGGTCGAGGCACTTCAACCTTTGACGGCTTGAGTTTAGCTTGGGCCGTAGCTAAACAATTGCTGGAAAAAAACCGTAGCTATACACTTTTTGCGACGCATTATTTTGAACTCACACGCATTGTTGATGAGTTTAAACATGCTGCGAATGTGCATTTAGATGCAGTGGAGCATGGCCCGGAAAATAATAAAGTCATTGTATTCATGCATAAAGTGGAAGAGGGTGCCGCCAACCAAAGTTATGGCCTGCAGGTGGCGCAGTTGGCGGGTATTCCAAAATCTGTGGTGGCAGCTGCCAAGCGTAAACTGATCCAGCTTGAGAACAATCAGGTTTACAGCAATGTCGCTCAGCCGGACATGTTTATGGCGAGTGAACCAGCGGCAGATTTACCAGTTCATCCTGTGGTGAGTGCGTTGGATGCAATACAAGTGGATGATTTAACACCAAAACAGGCACTGGACTTGCTATATAAATTGAAAGACTTGCTGAAGAATTAAAATAAAAAAGCACTCAATTTTGAGTGCTTTTTTATTGCCTGAATAGAGCCGGCTAATGCTTAGTGATGGTGCCCGCCAGCGCCGTGCACATGCTGATGCGTTACTTCTTCTTTATTCGCCGCACGCACATCGGTAATCGTTGCACTGAACACAACGCGCTCGCCCGCCCAGGGATGGTTACCGTCAACCACGACTTTGCCATCGGCAATTTCCGTTACGGTATATAAAATCACTTCACCAGTTTCATCTTCACCTTCAAATTGCATACCAACTTTTAGTTCATTAGCCGGAAAGGCGCTTACAGGCTCAATTTGCACCAATTCTTCGTCAAATTCGCCAAAGGCATCGACTGGTTGTAAATCTACAATCACTACATCGCCGATGTTTTTGCCGTGCATGGCTTCTTCTACTTTTGGAAAGATATTATCGTAGCCACCGTGCAGATATGCCACTGGGTCGGCGCTTGATTCCAGCACCTGACCATCGGCGTTTTTAAGTTCGTAAGTCATTGTTACTACGGTATTCATTGCAATTTGCATGAGATTTTCCTAAATCTTAAGTTTGTAAAAATTTGATGGTTGGAATTTTAATCTATTTTCCGGTTTTCATAAATGCAAGTTTGCCAAAATGGCAAAGCCCTTTGCTTTAGCGACCTCTGCCACCACTCCGGTGCGTGCTGTTCGGGTTTGTATTGCTTCTGCCCGCACTGCCGCGGTTTTCATTTGGACGCGTGGCATTTTGACGATTTGGATGATGGCGAGCAGGGCTTGGCGGCACGAATAAAGCAGGTTGTGGCATGGCTTGGTGACGTGCGGCTTCTGACATATTTTTAGTGTTTGCATTTGGTGCATCAGCACGCGACACATTGCCTTGTGCATCTCTGGGCTGATTATTGGCTGGTCGTGAATTACGGTTCTGTGCTGGCCTGCCTTCTGTATTTGGATTTGCCTGGTTTCTGCCTTGCGACGGCCCCCGGCTTTGAGCGCCATTGCGCCCGGTATTTTGACCATTGCCGGCACCTTGAGAATTGCGCGGCGGTCTGCCATGCGGTTGACGCGGCGCCCGTGGCGCTTCAGGCTCTGGATTCGCGTTTGGTGTAAAGCCTTCTACATGCACTTTGGTAATCTCGCGTTTAATGAGCTTTTCAATATCTTTTAACAGTTTTAATTCCTCGCGGTCTACCAATGATATCGCCGCACCGCTACTGCCTGCGCGGCCAGTACGGCCAATGCGATGCACGTAGTCTTCAGGTACGTTTGGCAATTCAAAATTCACTACTTGCGGCAATTGGTCAATATCCAGACCGCGTGCAGCAATATCAGTGGCTACCAGCACGCGCATGCTGCCATCTTTAAATTGAGCCAGTGCCTTGGTGCGCGCGCCCTGGCTTTTGTTGCCATGAATAGCCGCGGCTTGAATGTCATCTTTAACCAGTTTTTCAGCTAAACGGTTCGCGCCATGCTTGGTGCGGGTAAATACCAATACTTGTTTCCAGTCATTTTGCTTAATCAGGTAGCTCATCAAGTCACGTTTATGGCCTTGTGCGACCATGTGCACGGTTTGTTCGACCAGTTCAGACGCTGTATTGCGACGCGCGACTTCAACAAAGCCAGGATTGTGTAACAAGCCATCGGCCAGCGTTTTGATTTCGTCAGAAAAAGTGGCAGAGAATAATAAGTTTTGACGCTGCTTAGGCAACATTGCCAATATTTTTTTTATGTCGCGGATAAATCCCATATCCAGCATTCTGTCGGCTTCATCCAGCACTAAAATCTCAACACCGGATAAATCTACGTTCTTTTGGTTTGCGTGGTCAAGCAAGCGTCCGGGTGTAGCGACTAAAATA
>PHCL01000099.1 GCA_002842195.1 Betaproteobacteria bacterium HGW-Betaproteobacteria-20
GTAATCGCTGCTGTTAAGGTTGTTTTACCATGATCCACGTGGCCAATCGTGCCTACGTTGACGTGCGGTTTGGTCCGTTCGAATTTACCTTTTGCCATTGCATTATTCCTTTACAAAATTTTATTAACTATAAGTTTTATTGAAATTAATAAAACTTGTACAAATTTATACTGCTTAAAAAGTACTTAAATTAAAACATATTCAAAACAAGTCGTGGTGCCCATGGCGGGAATCGGACCCGCGACCTCTCCCTTACCAAGGGAGTGCTCTACCACTGAGCCACATGGGCGCTTAATCATTAACACGCCTTGCAATCTCATGCTTGGAGCGGGCGACGAGGCTCGAACTCGCGACATTCAGTTTGGAAAACTGAAGCTCTACCAACTGAGCTACACCCGCGCATTGTCTATCTAAACCATCGCCTACAGGCTCTAACCATTTCTACTACATTTTACAAATCGCTATATATTACAAATATTTGGTGGAGGGGGAAGGATTCGAACCTTCGTACTCGAAAGAACGGATTTACAGTCCGTCGCCTTTAACCACTCGGCCACCCCTCCAAACTGAACCCGCGATTATGCTGAAAATTTGACTGACTGTCAAATGTATCAAAGGGTAAATGTTGCAGAATTTGGTGCCGGATGTCGGAATCGAACTGACGACCTTCGCATTACAAGTGCGCTGCTCTACCAACTGAGCTAATCCGGCGTTTATTTGAGTTGCGTATTATACTGATTTTTTGAAAAAAGGTAAGCTACTTTACGATTGTTAATGTAGGTTTTTTATTATTTGTTAGTTTAATCGCTTCAGTAGCATCTTGTGGCACTTGCTCATTAACATCTTTTAGCGCCGAACCCACTGGTGGAGCTTCAATTTCAAAAAACATGCCTTGACCATTTTCACGCGCAAACAAGCCTTTTACAGCATACATAGGCACATACAGATTTTGTGAAACACCACCAAAACGCGCAGAAAATGTAATGGCTTCATTGTCTATCTGCAAATCTTTAGTGGCAGTATAGTTTAGATTAAGTACAATTTCGCCATTTTTCACATAGCCCATCGGTACGCGCGTTTGGCTATCTACAGCAACCAGCAAATGTGGAGTACAGCCATTATCTACGCACCATTCATGTATGGCACGCAGCATATAAGGCTTAGTGGATGTAAGTTCTGACATTTAATTTTCAGCTTATAGTGATTGAAAGCTACTTACGCATCACTTTCTCTGACGGTGTCATAGCCTCAGCATACAAAGGTCTTGAAAACAAACGCTCTGCATACTTCAATATTGGCGCCGCTTGATTCTGCAACTCAATGCCATAGTGGCCTAAGCGCCATAATAGCGGTGTTACTGCTACATCCAGCATTGAATAATCATCGCCCAACAAATAGTTTTGCTTAGAAAAGATAGGTACTAATTGCGTTAAATTATCGCGAATAGTAATACGCGCTTTATCAGCTTTTGCATCATCACCAGATTCAATGTCTTTAATATGATCAAACAGCTCTTTTTCAAAGTTATATAAAAATAATCTTGCGCGCGCGCGCATAACCGGATCTGGCGGCATCAACTGCGGATGTGGAAAACGCTCATCAATATATTCATTGATAATATTAGCTTCTGACAACACTAAGTCACGCTCAACCAAAACCGGCACCTGATTGTAAGGATTGATTACCGCCAGGTCTTCAGGCTTATTGGCAAGATCAACATCGATCACTTGAAAGTCCATACCTTTTTCAAACAAAACAATGCGGCAACGGTGGCTATAGGGATCTGTTGTCCCCGAATAAAGAGTCATCATGTTAGTGTATATCCTTCCAATAGGCTTTTTTGAGCTTGTAAGTAAGCACTAACAATACTCCTAAAAACAGTAATACAAACCAGCCCATGCGATTGCGCTGTTGTTTTGCAGGTTCGGCCATAAAAGCCATGAAGTTAGTTAAATCGCCAGCCAAAGCATCATACTCAGCGACTGACATTTTTCCTGGCTTAGTTAGCGTCAGTTCATGCGTTTCTTGATTCAAGGTTTGCTCACCTTGAAGTTCATATAACGCATGCGGCATTGATACTTTACAAGACAGCGGATCAAACACGCAGTTGCCCCAACCAGAAGCACTCGTATCATCACGGTAAAAACTACGCAAATAGGTATAAACCCAATCTGCACCTCGAGCGCGAACTTCTACTGATAAATCAGGTGGCGCAACACCAAACCATTTTTTTGCGTCGGCTTTATTGAGAGCCACTTTCATGGTATCGCCTACTTTATCGCCAGCAAATAGCAAGTTATCTTTAATTTGCTGCTCTGTTAGACCGATTTCTAACAGGCGGTTATAGCGCATATAATTCGCACTATGGCAATTTAAACAGCTATTCACGAAGGTACGTGCGCCACGTTGCAAGGACTGCTGATTAGACACATCTATGGGTGCTTTGTCCAAATGCAAGCCCTCACCGGCAAAGGTTAGCATCGGTAAAAATGCTAAAACGAATAAAACTTTTTTCATTATATTGTTAGTTTTCATGGCACTTATCCCGTCACCCTTTCTGGCACTGCTGAGGTTTTGTCTTTTTTAGTGTACCAAGGCATTAGAATAAAAAATGCAAAGTAAATAATGGTGAAAATACGTGCAACCACTGTTGCGCGCTCTGCATTACCCAGCCAGGCACCAAACTGACCCCATACATTTGAAGGCTCGGTGCCAAGATAGCCCAGCACAACAAAGCTCACCACAAATGCGGCCAACCATTTTTTATAAAGCGTGCCGCGGTAACGTATAGATTTTACAGGGCTTTTATCCAGCCACGGTAGCAACGCAAACATCATTACAGACAAGCCCATCGCGGCTACGCCAGGGAATAACGATGGCGGAATCCCCAGCAAACCAATACCTGGAAACGGAGGCACTGCACGTAAAATTGAATAATACGGCGTGAAATACCATACCGGTGCAATGTGTACTGGCGTTACCAATGGATTAGCTGGCACAAAATTATTGGCTTCCAGGAAGTAACCGCCCATTTCAGGCGCAAAAAATATAATTGCCGAAAACACCATCAAAAACACCACTACAGCCACAATATCTTTTACCGTGTAATAAGGATGAAAAGGAATACCATCCAATGGAATGCCTGTTTTCTTGTCTTTTAATTTTTTAATTTCCACGCCGTCCGGATTATTTGAACCCACTTCATGTAACGCAATTAAATGCGCTGCCACCAAACCCACCAGCACAAAGGGTAAAGCAATCACATGAAAAGCAAAGAAGCGGTTTAACGTAGCATCTGACACTAAATAATCGCCACGCAACCATTCAGAAACATCAGGGCCAATGAACGGAATTGCTGAAAACAGATTCACAATCACCTGCGCGCCCCAGTATGACATTTGACCCCAAGGCAACAGATAACCAAAGAATGCTTCACCCATCAAGCATAAAAATATGCCTACCCCAAACAGCCAAATCAGCTCACGCGGATTACGATATGAGCCATAAATAATACCGCGGAACATATGCATATAAATCACTAAAAAGAACATCGATGCGCCGGTGGAGTGCATATAGCGAATTAGCCAACCCCACGGCACATCGCGCATAATATATTCTACCGAGGCAAACGCTAACTCTGCGTCCGGCTTGTAGTGCATGGTTAAGAAAATACCCGTTACAATTTGCAGCACCAGCACCAATAACGATAATGAGCCAAAAAAGTACCAGAAGTTAAAGTTTTTGGGTGCGTAGTATTCAGTTAAATGGGCTTTGATATTACTGGTAAGCGGAAAACGCTCATCCACCCAATTGACGGTGTCATCTAAAACCTTCACCCATACTGACTTGCCTTCATTTGTCACAGTTTTATTTGTCATGGCTTGTTTATCCGTCATGATTAGACCTTCTCTTTGGTATCAACACCAATAAGCAAGGTATTTTCAGTTAAATATTGATACGGCGGCACTACTAAATTGATTGGCGCTGGCGAACCCTTAAACACGCGACCAGCCAAATCAAACTTAGAACCGTGACATGGACAGAAGAAACCACCTGACCAATTTTCACCCATATCACCCTTGGCTTGTAGCTTGGCAGTTGGGGAGCATCCCAAATGTGTGCAAATGCCGACAATAACCGCCAAGTTAGGTTTAAGCGAGCGGTCTGCATTTTTACAATAGCTGGGTTGCTGCGAAACTACATCACTCTCTGGATCGGTCAACTGATCGTTTGATTTATGCAACTCTGCCGTCATTTCATCGGTGCGGTTAATAATCCACACAGGTTTACCCCGCCACTCCACGGTAACCATTGTGCCTGGCGCTATTTTGCTTACATCCACTTCAACTGGCGCACCAGCAGCTTTTGCTCGCTCGCTCGGTGTCATACTCAATACAAATGGCACGGCAGCGGCCGCACAACCAACTGCACCCACCGCTGACGTAGCGATTAAAAAATTACGTTTTTCTAAATCCACCACATTGAGCTGTGAACTAGCTTGATGCTTGCCATCATGATTGTCTGACATAGTTTCCTCTTGAACGAATAAGCTTTACTTAAGAATTCTGGCCTACCCTTTTGGGGCTAGCTTTATTACTAGTACTGATTAAAATTTCTGCTGATTAAAATTGGTTTAATGCTCAAAAATGTACTGCAAACTACGCTGAAAATTACAAAGGCGCGTATTATACAATTTTTAATTATGAAATTAAAGTTATATTTTATAAGTAACTGAAATAAAACAATTAAACTGGATTTTTAATATCTATAAATACATGCTGCAAATTGAATTTTTCAGCCAGATGTTCACCCAATGCCTGCACGCCATAGCGTTCTGTTACGTGATGCCCGGCAGAAATATATGACACGCCAGATTCCAAAGCCTGGTGCGTGGTTTGCTCAGAAATCTCACCGCTAACAAACGCATCCACGCCCAGTTCAATCGCTGCATCCATATAACTTTGCGCAGCGCCTGTACACCAAGCTATTTTTTGCAGCATTTTTTGCGGCTCGCCAATAACTAAAGGCGTACGCTGCAAGGTAGCCTCAATATGTGCAGAAAAATCTTGTAAATGCGTAGGCTTAGTTAAATCACCATAAGCAATTATGTCATTTTCGCCGGTAAAGCCCTTAAGCGTAATGCCCAGCTTACGGCCGAGCTGCACGTTATTGCCAAATTCGGCATGCGCATCCAAAGGTAAATGATAGGCCATTAAGTTGATGTCATTTTTTAGCAGAAAAGCCAATCTATTGCGCTTAATCCCGACCACTCTGGCATCTTCATTTCGCCAGAAATAGCCATGATGCACCAAAATCAAATCCGCATTAGCTTGCTGCGCGGCTTCTAATAACGCCATACTCGCAGTCACGCCAGTCACAATTTTTCGAATTTCAGTTTTACCTTCTACCTGTAACCCGTTTGGACAGTAATCGTTGAAACGTTCAACTTGCATGAGTTGTTGGGTATAATGTGCTAACTCATTGATTTTTACCATTTGCCGTACCTTTTTTATCGTTGCTGTATTGATTTTCAATATATCGGACTGATATTACAACGCGAAGCTTTAATACTCAACTAACCAATACTTTATTCTGAAAAACTGAAAACCACTACCATGAACAATTCATTACACAAAAAATTATGGCTCATATTTGCGCAAAGCGTGACGGTATGCCTAGCCTTAATTTTTGTTTTGCGACTGTTTTTCCCAAGCATATTTGAGAATTTAATCGCCAAAACAACTAACCCTGTTGTGGTTAAACAAGTTGAACCCAGCTTAACAAACTCATACAGCCAGGCTGTCAAAAAGGCGATGCCGGCCGTTGTTAATATTTTCACCAGCAAAATAGCACCCGATAACCCGCATCAAAAATTTTTAGATGACCCGGCATTTCGCCAGTTTTTTGGTGACCAGCTGGATGATCTGGACAATCAGGCTCA
>PHCL01000100.1 GCA_002842195.1 Betaproteobacteria bacterium HGW-Betaproteobacteria-20
TGTACTCTTTTTTTCCAGTCCAAACCAATGAAAATTCGCGCTCACCATTCGGCAATAGCGCCATCGGACCGTTGGCAGTAAATCGCTCGTAAGCAATATTATTGTGCGGCAATTCTGCACTCACCTTGCTAATCAGCGCATCGTGACCATATTCTTTGGTCTCTTTTGTTAAGCCAGCTATTTCGTCTAAACTGCGGCCACCATCAGCTAGCACGACTAACGCACTGTCCAAAACCTGCGGTTTCCCATGAAGGTTATAGGTAACACTGGCCTGAGTTGCGTTATGGCTAATCGCTTCGGCGTTTGCTTCAAAAATAAAGTTGACGACTGGTTGATTACTAAGCGCCCCATCCAAAGCCTCACTCAACGCGCCATAAGGCAGCACATAGCCAAGCGCTTCTTGCTGATAATCTTTAGCATGTAATTGTGACCGGCCAAGGCTACCTTTTTGTGACACATGAATGGTGTTAATGGCCGTGGCATGCGGCGCTAGTTTGCTCCAAATACCAAGCTTCTCAAGGATGCGCCTGCTACCATACGACAACGCCAGTGCACGACTTTCGCTATAAGCCGCGCCTTGTTTACGCGCCTCCAGCACAGTCACAGCGATACCCTGCCCTGCCAACAATAACGCCAAAGTTGCACCCACCGGTCCGCCGCCTACGATAATGATAGATCTACTCATTTATTTTTTCATTAAGACTTCAATATCAGCCACGGTTTTAACTGCGTTTTCAGTCAGAATCTCACAGCCATTTAGGGTGACCAGCACATCATCTTCAATACGAATACCGATATTCCAGAACGCTTTTGGCACATTGTCCGCAGGGCGAATGTAGCAGCCTGGCTCTACAGTGAGCGTCATGTTTTGCTCCAGCATGCGCCAATTGCCCGGGTTGTCCTTGGCTTTATTATCTTTATACTCGCCCACATCATGCACATCCAAACCCAACCAGTGCCCGGTGCGATGCATGTAAAACCGACGATAATCGCCGCTTTCCAGTACTGATTCGAAGCTACCTTTACATAGTTTTAAATCTATAAAACCCTGAATTAACACATCCAGCGCGGCATCATGTGGTGCGTTCCAATGATTTTGGGGATTAACTGCTTCAATGGCAGCCATCTGCGAGGCCAGCACTAACTCATAGACATCTTTTTGCGCCGCGCTAAATTTTCCATTGACTGGAAATGTTCGCGTAACGTCACTCGCGTAGCCATCTAACTCGCAACCTGCATCAATCAGCAATAAGTCGCCACCATTTAGCTTTGCGCTGTTCGCGTTGTAATGCAAGGTGCAGGCATTGGCACCACCCGCAACGATGCTGGTATAGGCTGGCGATTGCGCACCCTTACGATAAAACTCGTGCAAGAATTCCGCCTCAACTTCATATTCCATCATATCTGGTTTGGCAAATTGCATCGCTCGATTATGTGCGGCCGCTGCAATGTTAGCGGATTGACGCATAATATCCAACTCAAAAGGCGACTTATAAAGCCGCATTTCGTCCACTAATTTACGAATATCCGCAATATCGTCAGGTGCACTCACACCGCTTCTGGCCTGCGTGCGCAAAGCATTCAGCCAGCCCGTCACGCGCGCATCCCAATTCACGCTCTCACCCAAGCTAAAATACAACTTAGGCTGGTTGCCAAGCAACTTCAGCACCACCGCATCTAACGCATTGATTGAATAAGCTTCATCAAAGCCAAAATACACTTTTGCAGCGTCTGCACCATAGCGAAAGCCATCCCAGATTTCGCGCTCTATATCTTTATCACGGCAAAATAAAATACACTTGGGCTGTTCGCCTGCGACCAAAACTACTACTGATTCAGGCTCTTTAAAACCTGTTAGGTAATAAAAGTAGCTATCAAAACGATATGGATAATGGCTGTCACGGTTGCGAACGGCTTCAGGTGCGGTAGGGATAATGGCAATACCCTCGCCCATCTTATCTAGAAGCTGGCTACGGCGATGCTGAAATTCTCTTAAGTTAAACATGGGCATTAAGCATTTTTCCTGAGTAACTCATCTAAGTTGTGCAATCGTTCTGGCGTAC
The DNA here is from genome assembly GCA_002842195.1 of Betaproteobacteria bacterium HGW-Betaproteobacteria-20. Lineage (GTDB taxonomy): Bacteria > Pseudomonadota > Gammaproteobacteria > Burkholderiales > Methylophilaceae > Methylotenera. The sequence continues at coordinate 2,064 of PHCL01000100.1, forward strand.
CGATGTCATGCCAAACTCCCTGATAATACTGGGCTGTAGCACAATTATTGTCAATTGCTTTACGCAGTAATGGTGCTAATTTGGCAGGTTCACCTTTTACAATACCTGTAAATAAAGTTGGGCGATAAACTCCAACGCCTGAAAAAGTGAGCCTTTGTGCGCCTGCATTTTTAAGCATGCCATCTTGAATGGCAAAATCACCTTGCGGATGTTGCGGTGGATTATTCACCAGCACTAAGTGCGCATGGCTATTGGGCTGCAATGCAGTTTTTAAAGGCGTGAAATCGATCTCGATAAAAATGTCGCCATTTACTACTAAAAATGGGATGTCATCAGCTTCATGCTCAGCCAACAGAGGTAAAGCATTGGCAATGCCGCCCGCTGTTTCCAGTGCAACTTTTTCGGCACTGTACTGAATGGACACTCCCCATTCTGCGCCGTTCCCGAGAGCCGCTTCAATTTGCTCGCCCAAATGCGCGTGGTTGATTACGATTTCTTTAAAACCTGCTTTGGCTAAACGCTCTAAATGCCATGTGACTAGCGGCTTGCCGCCAACTTGTAACAGTGGCTTAGGTGTGTAATCGGTTAGCGGGCGCATGCGCTCACCTCGACCTGCCGCCAGAATCATCGCTTTCATTAAAACGTATAGCCTTCTTGCGGCTTTACGTGCTCAAGCTGATTTAACAAGCGCAACATTGGTCTTAACTCCACATAACGCTCACAGACTTTGCGCAGATAAGTCATCACTAACGGCATGTCTTTTAGATAGCCATCTTTGCCATCCCGATGATTTAAACGTGCAAATATACCCAGAATTTTAATATGCCGTTGCGCCCCCATCCATTCAAAATCACGATAAAACTCCGAAAAATCATCCGCTATAGGTAAACCGGCTTTTTTGGCTGGCTGCCAATAACGCACTGCCCAATCAATGATTTGTTCTTCATCCCAACTAATATAGGCATCTTTTAGCAGCGACACTAAGTCATAGCTTATTGCGCCGTACACTGCATCTTGGAAGTCCAATATACCGGGGTTATTTTCTTGCGTAATCATTAAGTTACGTGAATGGTAATCCCTATGCACGTAAACTTGTCCCTGTGCGAGAATGTTCTTGTTGAGTATGTCAAAAGTATTTTTCAAGACATTTTGTTGCTCGTTATTCAAGGTAACATTTAAATGTTTTGCTACATACCAGTCCGGGAACAATTGCATCTCTCGGCTAAGTAGGGCTTCGTCATAGGCTGGTAGCACTTGCGGTTTGCTGGCGAGTTGCATTTTAATCAATGCATTCGTAGCGTCGCCATAAAGCTTAAGTGCTGTATCACTATTCAAAGCAGCTAAGTAAGTATCATCACCCAAGTCGCTAAGCAGTAAAAAGCCATTTTGCAAGTCTTGCGCTAATACCTGCGGTGCGTTTAAACCCGCATCTGACAACAGTTTAGCGACTTTTACAAATGGCCTGCAATCTTCTTGTGACGGCGGCGCATCCATAGCAATCAAGGTTTTATACCCTAAATACTCACCAGGTAAATGCACCCTGAAATAACGCCTGAAACTCGCATCGGCCGATGCGATGGTGAGTGTAAAGTCTGCTTGCTTCAGCGTTAAATTTAACCAAGCGTTAAGTTGTTGTTGTCTGCTATCCACGACTACCTATCCAATGCTATATAATGCGACCTTAAGTCTTATGATTTTAAGTCTAAAGCTCCCTGAAACACGCTGGGCTAAAGAGCTGAAATTCGATTTATTGATTGCCAAAAAACCTAATTTATGAGATTTTATCACTGATAAAACATAACGCTTAAATAAAACCATTTACCTATAATCCTGTGTCTTTAAATTCACCATTCGTACGCTTAGTAATTTCAGCGCTTATTACATGCTAAAAATCCGTTTTCTAAGCGGCCTTACGGCAATTCTATTGGCTTGCAGCTTTAGGGTACAGGCTGAAAGTGAAGTCGCGGCCAATGGCGATGTGCTTGCCGAATCTGCCGACACGCTGGTGATTGATGGCGATAAACTTGAGTTACATCTTGATAGAAAAATGCGCGCAACTGGCAACGCTTCTATCAGCAAGGGCAAGCAAAAAATACTCGGCGATGTGATTGACTACGATGTACAAAATGATACGTTGCATGTCATCGGAAATGCTGAAATCAATGTAGGCAATGCAAAATTAACCGGCCCTGAGTTACATATGCAATTATCTGAAAATATTGGCGAAATCAAAGACGCCTCTTTCAGCATGTTTGATCCGCCTAAAGCAGTCGCAACGCCACCTATCCCACGTAGCTCTGAAGAGTTTTCTAAAAGCCTGGGCAACATGCAAAGCCAGCAAATTGGCGGCGAAAGCTCATATTCAAACACTACACCCATTATTGCAGGCACCAGTATAGAGGCTACAGAAACTGCCGCCTCTCGTGACATATCAAGCGTTCCATTAACCTGCATTACTGGAGACAGCACAACAGAGGGTGTCGCCGCCTTCACAGAGGGCACTTCCGCCCTAAACCCTGCGCTAAAATCATCAACACGTTCTGTAAAAGGGCGTGGCGATGCCAGAGTGATACTGTTTGAAGGGCAAGATAAAAAGCTGCTAAAAGATGCCCGCTACACCACTTGCGCGCTAGGTGTGAATGATTGGTATATTAAAGCAAAAGAATTAGAATTGAATGATTTTACTGAATCAGGCGTAGCCAAAAACGCCTACATCGAATTTAAAGGTATTCCCATTCTATATACACCATGGGCGAGCTTCTCATTTAACAATCAACGTAAAAGCGGTTTTCTTGCGCCAACTTTCGGTACCACCAGCCGTAGCGGGTTTGAGCTGTCCATGCCATTTTATTGGAACATTTCACCGAATATGGACGCAACAATGGCCACGCGGGTATTGAGTAAACGCGGCGTACAGTTACAAGGGGAATTTAGATATTTGGAAGAAACTTTTTCTGGTATTGATAATCTGGAGTTCTTGCCCAGCGACAGCCTGGATAACACCGATCGCTATTATGCAAATCTTAAACACCAGCACAACCTTGGTAACGGCTGGTCTGCTGGCTACAGCCTTGAAAAAGTATCGGATGACCAATACTTCTCCGACTTATCCACGAACATTGTCACTACCAGTCGTATTAACTTACCACAACAGTTTAATGTAGATTATGCAGATGAAACATGGCGCTTTAATGCCCTGGCGCAAAAATTTCAAACTTTAGATAATGTATCTTTTCCCTATGAGCGATTACCGCAATTGACCTTAAGCGGCAACAAATACTACGGGGATGTCAACGCCAATTTATATACACAGTTGGTCGCGTTTGATACCAATACAAACGCACCCGTTACTGTCACCGGCACACGGTTTACACTTTACCCTAGCCTCAGCCTGCCTTTTACTAAATCCTACGGCTATGTCACCCCAAAAATAGGGGTGCATCACACCAGTTATAATCTGAACAACGATCCTAATAAGCAAAGCTCGGTAGACCGCACTTTACCCATACTGAGTGTAGATAGCGGCTTATTTTTTGATCGTGACTTAAAAATAGCCGGCACCGATTTCTCGCAAACGGTAGAGCCTAGAATGTTTTATGTCTATATCCCAAACTCAAACCAGTCTAAAATCCCTGTTTTTGATACCAGTGAATCTGACTTGAACTTCAGTACATTATTCAGCGAAAATCAGTTCACAGGTAACGACCGTATTAATAATGCCAATCAACTAAGCTTATCGCTCACCACCCGGTTTATTGAAACTGACACTGGCGCACAGCGTTTATCTGCATCTATCGGGCAGCGCTATAATTTTACCGACCAGAAAGTGTCGTTGCCCGGCACAGAGTTACGT
>PHCL01000101.1 GCA_002842195.1 Betaproteobacteria bacterium HGW-Betaproteobacteria-20
CTTCGGCTTCAACGTCGTAAGCTTTACAAATTTCGTGTTTGATGTCTGCCACTAACGGATAGCCCACTTGACCGATACCGCCATTATTCACTGGCGTATTTTTCCATGCTAAATGTGAAAAATGTGAGTCGATTGAAATGCCAATCACTTCTACACCGCGGTTTTTGAATTCGGCTAAACGGTGGTCAAACGCGATGAGTTCTGAAGGGCATACAAAGGTAAAGTCTAGCGGGTAAAAGAAAATAACCGCTGGTTTGCCTTTAATATGGCTGGCTAGATGAAAGTCTTCTCTAATTTCGTTATTACCCATCACAGCTGCTGCGGTGAAGTCTGGTGCTACCTTGCCTACTAATACGGCCATTGATATATCCTTTGCTAATTTTTTTGGAAAAATAAATTACCTGTATAACTTCTTCAGGCAGATGAGGCGGACTAAGCGCGCACAGCGATAGGATAACATGAGCGCAATTTGTTTTGCTCTAACCTAACTAAATTTTAGTTTAAATCTTCTTTGAGTGATTCCAGCTGTTTTAACGGTATGACGGTGCTTGCACTATAATTTGGGTGGTCGCAACCTAATTTAACTACAGCACCGGCTTTAATGGCTTGTTTTGCCGCATCGCTAAATTCAAAACGGCAAAAATGTACGGCACTGGTTTTTGTGTCGTTTTCACGGGGTAAATCTTCATCGGCAATGGCGTACACCCGTTTGAAACCGTCTATTTCTATATAAGTTCGGTCCTGAATGCCAATCAATTGTGTCAGCGCTTTTTTGCGTTCTTCTACATCGGTATATTCTAGCAGCATGGTGGCTTTCCAGTTGCTGCCATCGGGCACCAGTGGAGCATATACTTCAATTTCGTCTAAAATTCCCTGTTCTTCAAATTGTTTTTCCACGCGCAAAATTTCTTGAATTTGGTAACGAATTGTCAGCTCACTTTCAAATTGCATATTCATGTGTTCACCTAACCGTACAGAGCGAAGCTGGCGATGCGCCATAATGTCGTCTTTGTTTTGCTTGCGGTATTTGCTATACGCTTCTAGTGTCATAATATCGTCACGAGTGATACTCATTTTGTTTCCTTCAATTTACTTATAACGCCATCCCGGCGAAGGCCGGAATGACGGTGGGTGTTATTCAATACCATACGCAATGCGCGCTAAACTGAGTGGGTGTACCAATTGCGGCGGATTAGTATCATCCGATACAAAATTATTTTCGGTAATCATTTGCTCAATATGGTGGCCAGCCAGCTGGCAGTCAGAACTAATATAATCAGGCGGGTTAGTGGTCATGAGTTTGGCAACAGGCTTGCCAATTTTTTTCGCCATTGCGTGGTGTGCTTTTTTGACCCCATAAGTACCCGCATGGCCAGAGCAGCGTTCTACCGTAGTGATACTGGTTGCAGGTACAAGTTTTAAAAACTCTTCAGTTTTTTTACCTATATTCTGTACTCGGCCGTGGCATGGAATGTGATAACTAATTTTACCGAGTGGCTTTTTAAAGTCTGTTTTTAGCAAGCCATCTTTACGCCGTGCGATTAAATATTCAAAAGGGTCCCACATCATATCCTGCACTAATTTTGTATCAGCACAATCAGGAAACATCAGCGGTATTTCTTGTTTGAACATCAGCGTGCAGCTCGGGATGGCGCTTAAAATCGCATAACCGTCTTTGGCATACTTTACTAAGTGTGCGATATTTGCTTCTTTGGCTTTTGCTACGCCATCCAAATCACCCAACTCAAGTTTTGGCATGCCGCAACATTGCTCTTTATCAACCAGCACATAAGGAATCTCATTGTGATCAAGTACCTTAAGCAAATCATGACCTATGCCAGGCTCGTTATAGTTTACGTAGCAAGTGCTGTAAATCGCCACTTTTCCTGGAGTATTCGCACCATCTTTGGCTGTATATTGCCTACTTTTTGCGGCAGCGCTGCGAAATTTTTGCGTGGCAAAACTAGGTAACCAGGCGTTTTTATCCACACCTAAGGTTTTTTCCATTACGTTGCGCATCAATTTTGTACTATTCACCGCGTTAATGGTTTGCACTACAATCGGAATACCAGAAAATTGGCCATGTATGTCGGTACTGGCTAATAATTTTTCACTAAAGCGGACTTCACCTTTTTTGTATTTAATGGCTTTGGCACGCAACATGGCGTGCGGAAAGTCTACATTCCATTGGTGCGGCGGTGTATATGGACATTTTGTCATATAACATAAGTCGCACATATAACACTGGTCTACAACTTTCATGTAGTCTTTTTTGTCTACACCTTCTACTTCCAGCGTGGGATTGTTATCGACCAGATCAAATAGTGTGGGAAATGTATTGCATAGACTCACGCAACGGCGACAACCATGGCATATATCGAAGATGCGCTCTAATTCACGATTTAAGCTATCTGCGTTGTAAAAATCTGGATTTTTCCAATCCAGCGCATGGCGGGTGGGCGCCCCCAGGTTGCCTTCACTACTCATTTTGACCCCAGTTTCTTGTAAAATTTCGGACAATGCGAGTGCAAATTCTGCACTCACATCGCCATTCTTGCCAAAAGCATGAAGCGGCTTTTAATCTACTAATTCAGTTAAAGCTTTTGTATAACGGTTTGCGTGTGAACGTTCTGCTTTGGCTAGTGTTTCAAACCAATCGGCAATTTCATCAAAACCCTCGTCACGTGCAGTTTTGGCCATGCCTGGATACATGTCTGTATATTCATGCGTTTCGCCAGCAACTGCTGACGCCAAGTTCTGGCGCGTTGGACCTATGGGCAAGCCTGTTGCAGGGTCACCGGATTGCTCTAAAAACTCTAAGTGACCATGTGCGTGACCGGTTTCACCTTCAGCAGTTGAGCGGAAAAGTGCGGCTACGTCATTTTGACCTTCAATATCTGCTTTGTTAGCGAAGTATAAATAGCGGCGATTTGCTTGTGATTCACCCGCAAAAGCATCTTTCAGGCAACTTTCAGTTTTGGATCCTTTTAATTGCATGCTGATCTCCTAATGTTAATTTAATGCGCAGGCAGATGTCTCCTGTACACATGGAAATATTACGCTGATCAATGCATACGTCTAGTTGATTATATTTATGAGTTTAATAAGATAAATTAATCATAATTATTATTGTGATATAAAAAATATTTCGCTATATTTATTCTGGATACCACTTAAAACATGTCTGTGTTATTCCATACAATCCCACATGTAGTGCGACAAAATAGGTGTTTTGCAAGTGTAATCGTGTTAGAATTTGCCGGTTAAAAAAACATAAAAGCAAACTTAAAAGTTGCAATTTCACGCCAAATTTATACTGCAATAAATACAAACGGAAAGTCTAATGGATCAATTCGCTAAAGAAACCCTACCTGTCAGCTTAGAAGATGAGATGCGCCGCTCGTACCTGGAATACGCCATGAGCGTGATTGTAGGTCGTGCACTACCTGACGTGCGTGACGGTTTAAAGCCTGTGCATAGACGTGTTTTATTTGCTATGCATGAGCTTAACAACGACTACAACAAGCCATATAAAAAATCTGCACGTATTGTCGGCGATGTCATTGGTAAATATCATCCACATGGCGATACTGCCGTGTATGACACCATCGTTCGTATGGCGCAAGATTTCAGTCTGCGTTATATGCTGGTAGATGGGCAAGGTAACTTTGGTTCTGTCGATGGCGATAATGCCGCTGCGATGCGATATACCGAAATTCGTATGGCGAAAATTGCACATGAATTATTGGCCGACATAGATAAAGAAACGGTAGATTTTGGCCCTAACTATGATGGTAGCGAGCATGAACCGCTCATCATGCCGGCGCGTATTCCAAACTTGCTGATTAACGGCAGTTCTGGCATTGCCGTGGGTATGGCAACCAATATTCCTCCACATAACTTAAATGAAGTGCTGGATGCGTGTTTTGCCCTGCTTAAAGACCCGGAAATGGGCATTGAAGCACTTATTGAGCTGGTGCCGGCACCGGACTTTCCAACCGCAGGTATTATCTACGGCACGGTAGGCGTAAAAGAAGGTTACCGCACAGGCCGTGGTCGCGTGGTGATGCGTGGCCGCACGCATTTTGAGGATATGGACAAGTCTGGCGGTCGCCAGGCGTTGATTGTGGACGAGCTTCCGTATCAGGTAAATAAAAAAACCTTTGTTGAAAAAATTGCTGAATTAGTCAACGAGAAAAAAATCGAGGGTATTTCTGATTTGCGTGATGAATCAGACAAGTCTGGCATGCGCGTAGTTATCGAGCTGAAACGCGGTGAAGTCGGTGAGGTTATCCTGAATAACTTATACAAACAAACGCAGTTGCAAGATACGTTTGGTATGAACATGGTGGCCTTGTTGGATGGTCAGCCACGTTTGCTTAACCTGAAGCAAATGCTGGAGGCTTTTCTCAGCCATAGACGTGAAGTAGTCACGCGCCGTACCGTATTTGAGCTGAAAAAAGCACGTGCGCGTGGTCATATTTTAGAAGGTTTAGCTGTTGCACTTGCCAACGTGGATGAAATGATTGCGCTGATTAAAGCCGCACCAACGCCACCAGAGGCCAAAATTGATTTGATGGCGAAAGTTTGGAAGTCGCCAGTTGTTGAGGAGATGTTAAAACGCGCCGCGATGGAAGCTTCACGGCCTGAAGGCTTAAGCGTTGATTTTGGTTTAACGCCTAATGGTTATAAGTTGAGTGACGTGCAAGCGCAGGAAATTCTGCAAATGCGCTTGCAACGCTTAACTGGCCTGGAACAAGATAAAGTGGTGAGTGAATATAAAGAGGTGATGGATATTATTGCTGATTTACTTAATATTTTAGCAACGCCTTTACGTGTGACCACCATTATTACTGATGAATTGACTGAAATCCGCAAACAATTTGGCGACAAACGCCGCAGTGAGATTGTCGCCAATGCACAAGACTTGTCGCTAGAAGATTTCATTACGCCGCAAGATGTAGTGGTAACGCTCTCGCATACCGGCTATGTGAAATCGCAACCGCTGGAAGAGTATCGCGCACAAAAACGTGGCGGACGTGGCAAAACGGCTGCGCCGACTAAAGAAGATGACTTTATCGACAAGATGTTTGTAGCGAACACGCATGACTACATTTTATGCTTCTCAAGTCGCGGCCGTGTGTATTGGCTAAAAGTATATGAAGTGCCGCAAGGCAGTAGAATCGGCCGTGGTAAACCAATTGTGAATTTATTCCCGCTAGAAGAGGGCGAGAAGATTAACGCGATTCTTTCGGTTAAAGAATTCGACGAAAACCACTTTATTTTTATGGCAACCGCGCAAGGTACTGTGAAAAAAACTGCATTGGTAGAATTTGCCAATCCACGTAAATCAGGCATTATCGCGATTAACTTGGATGAGGGTGATTATCTCATTGGCGCTGAAGTAACGAATGGCGAAAATGATATTGTGCTGGTTTCCAATGGTGGTAAAGCCGTGTGGTTTGATGAAGAAGACGTGCGTCAAATGGGTCGCGCAACACGTGGTGTACGTGGCATGAAGTTAGCACCAAAACAACAAGTGCTGTCATTATTGATTGCTGACGATGATAAACAAACCGTGCTGGTAGCGACTGAAAACGGCTACGGCAAACGCACGCAATTGGCAGATTTCCGCCATTCCGGTCGCGGTACGCAAGGTGTTAAAGCCATTGCAGTGAGCGAACGTAATGGTTTGGTCGTTGCGGCAAAATTGGTGAATGATGAAGACGAAA
>PHCL01000102.1 GCA_002842195.1 Betaproteobacteria bacterium HGW-Betaproteobacteria-20
CCAACCTTAATTGGCACTAGTAGCCTCAACTCCTTGAGTGAAATGAAGGTCATATACAATAAAAATATGAATTATTGCGGTTGTGACGGCCCAGATATTAAATATAACTGCCCATATTCCACCAGTTCTGGATCAGAATGACGTAAATGTGCTTGTGCAACGCCTAAATAATATCGCCTATTTGTGTCAAACCAAGAGGCAGATTTAACCTCATTCGTAATTTCAACTATGCCCGATTGCTCTTCATCTAAAGTCATAAACTTTTTACTTGTTTGGTGAACAAAACGCTCAGCATCAGCCTCAAAAATTCGCGTCGCTTTATTGGGCAGTTTGGGATCAAACAACCATATGCCCGCGGCAAATTGATTGCTGCCTGGATCCTCATTGATTAAGATTCGCCCATCACTATCCGCCTCGATATTATCGAACATCTGCCCACCGATATCGTGCGCGGTGAGAACTGCACTGAAGCTACCGCCTTTTTCTGGTATACGCGCATCGTCAAAGTCCATGCGAAACAACTGGCTTTGCCCATCAATCTTGTCCGTTGTGGCAAACCAGAATAAGTTTTTATCCAGTTTATCCCATGCACCATCTTCTGGACGCAATAAAGGTGTTGCCCCAAGCACATTAGAACGGGCTCTCAACATTTCACCACCAAGCCCTACTACGTCGCCCAATGGCAACAGTGTAAAACGTTCACCTTCAAAACGCACGGCATACAACACGCCGCCAACTAGCCCCGCTTTTTCTGCAGGATTACCAACATTGCGCTTTTCTCCCACGTACACATAAACATGCCCACCAGGAAAATCATCCATACCAATCACTACCGTTCGCTTACCAGATTTCGGTAATGCTAAAAGATTTTCCCAAGCAACACGCCCTAGATGTGGCAACTCATAACTGACACCATTATATTCGCCACTAACCACATGCGCCAAAGCGCGGCCACCCAACTCCTTATCTTCCTCACCATTTAGTAAAATTTTTCCATCAAAGCCGATACCATCATCATCTAAAAATGCTGATCCATGCGCCAAATCTGCTGAGCAGAAACGTCCGAAAGTTACGTTTTGCGCTAAATAATAGTGTTGTTTCTCAGCATCCCACAGCTGCACTTTCTTGATTAAATCATCACCACTAAACATGACCAGGTCATTCAAACCTAGTACCCAACGCGATACAAATGCACCTTTACTACCGTGTGCTCGAACTGTGCCAATATCTGCATTCAACTCATGATTCATCAGTACGGTGAGTGTGCCGTCACCATTATCAAAAGCCCCTAGACCGTCAGGCACGCCTACCATACGGTAACCATTTTTAGCGGATTCACCCACCGTGATAATGGGACGAACCTCCCAACCTGCGGCGACAGGTTGAACATAAGCATTGCCTGCTAGCGCAGGCAATGCAACAAAAATTAGCAAGACCGCTAAATATTGTGTGATTACTTTAATCATCTGTGATTAACCTTTCAAATCAAAAAATGTAGCCTTGATGGAATGAAATGGAATCGAGGGATTGGAGGCTTCATTTATCCTCGATTCCGTTCCACTGCATCGAGGCTACTAACGGTATCTACGCTAGCTAGAAATTTCATCATTATTTTCATGATAAGTATTATAGCCTTTCAAACTACAAAAAAAGCCCGCTATTTAAGCGGGCTAAGGGAATGTGGTTTACACCACAAGGAGATTCATATTGTTAATGTTGCTTAAAGCTTAGAAGTCAATTTGCGCACGCAAGTTAACTGCTTTTTCTGTGTCTTTAGTACATGTAGCACCTGTCACACAGTCCATGTTAGTTTTAACATAGTTAGCCATGAAGCGTACATTCGGGCTAGGGATCCATTTCAAACCAAGCGTCCAGGCATCCGCTTCATTGAATTTACCATCTTCACCAGCACCGTTAAACACGTCCGCAGTTTCAGCACCTAATTTAAAATCAGAAGCATCTACCTTACTATAACGTGCGCCAATTTCCCAAGCACCCGGACCCCATTTACCCGCCTTAGGATCAAAATTGTTTTTTGGTTTCATGCGACCACCAAACATCCCGCCTTTATACACGTCAGCATAGCTTTCACCGGTAATCATCCAGTTCACTGCTGCATACCAAGCGGTAATATCTTTACTTTGGCCCGCAGGAGCGCCCGCGACCAAACTATTGTTACCATCTGGGTCAAATTTAGCCTTAATCCATTCAGATTGCAGTTTCACTGGGCCATAAGCCACAGCACCTTCTAAACCGGTACGTTTTAAATCGTAACCCTTATTAGTTGCACCAATGGCAGGAAGGGCCGAGGATTGGAAAACATTTGTGCCTCGACCCTCGGTACGAATAGAAAATGCAGTTAGGTCATGGTTATCACTGGTATCAGAGTACGCTGCACCCAAGTGGTAAACAGCATCTTTTTGATCCATCAACTCGGCAATATTGACTGTCGCACGACCTGTCACTGACTTACCATCTGCAATAATGCTAGTGTCGTTGTTATTTTGGCCGCGATTAACACCAACCCCATTAAACACGCCCAAAGCGTAGGTAATACCTTTATACGGTACACCATGTATTTGTGCACCACGGTCAACCGCTGGTACCAACTGTGTTACGAATGAGCGCTCAGTAAAGTTCAAGAATCGTGAACTACCTAATTCTTCCATGCTGAATGGTTGTTTGAACTGACCAAATTTAAACTGCGCTTGATCCCACCAGCGCACGTTCAACCATGCATACAATAAATCTGAGCCTGTTGAACCAGCTCCGTTATAAGTCATTTCGAAGTCGTAGGTATCGTAAAACGAACCTTTAGCGGTTAAATAAGCACGGCGAATATCAAAAGTTTCAGCCTGATTGCTTGTTACTTCGTTATTAAAAGTACGATAATCTAATTGCGCACGACCATTAATCGAAAATTTATGCTGTTTATCACCTGACTCGAACACGATACCGTCTTTGAAAGAAGCCTTGATTTCGCTTTCTTTCTTTTTAGCAGCAGCTTCTTTTTCACCAGCGCGGCCTTTAGTTAGCAAAGCGCCTTCTTCTTCTGTCAATACGCCTTTTGCAATCAGCGCATTCACAATATCATCTGTACTATCAGCCATAGCTGGAACGGCCGCGCCCATCATCAAAACACTACCTACTGCGGCAATAATACCGCGCAATTTGTTACTTCTCATTAAATTACTCCCCGTTAAAAAATTACACAAAATTGGTCTAGCTGGTTAAGTCTTAATACGAAAACGATTATGCGTTTTTAATATGACGTTTTTATGACGAATACCTATTTTCACAACGCAGTGTTGCGTAAAAACAACATTAGATTCTAACGATTGCCAGCATGATTAACCCCAGCATAACAATGGCCATGCCTATCAGTCTTAGTTGCCAATACTGGCGTTCATGAAACATAAAAATAGATAACGCGCCCGCAATGACAATACCCGCATTAGTGAATGCCACCACAACCGCAGCCGGCATGCTGCGCATGGCATGTATCACCAGCACATAAGCCAGCCCGATACAAAGCCCTGCCACTAACATCGTGAGTAACGGCGGCCTGCGCTCTGGGCGCCAACAGCCATGCTCTCGGCGTAACAATATGGTAATGGCAATAAAAGAAAGCGCGTAACCCACGCTGATAAAACCGAGTACGCTGGAAAGCGTAGGCAAAAATGGTGTTGCGGCTTTATCAGTGAGTGAATAGACGCTGGTTGCCAGTGCCGCGGCTAAAGCCCACGGCAATGCGGCACGTGCATCATTTCGCCAAGCGGTAGATGCCAGCAGCATAAGCCCCGCCACGCTGAGCAGCATAGCCAACCAAGCCCCAACGCCTAACGATTCACCAAATAACAATAGACTCCAGATAGCAATTAATAAAGGTGAGCTACGCACAATGGGGTAAACCAGCGCTACCGGTGCGTGGTGGTAGGCGCGGTCTAAGGCCACAAAATAGGCGACATTAGCTAGACTGGATAGCAATAAAGCCAAAGCCAGTTGTGGTGTCCAGTGTGCCTGCGTCACCAGTGCATAAAACCCCCACGGTGCGAGTATTAAACAATGGGTTGCCAGCGCCCACCATAGCAGGCGAGTTTTAGCGCCATGCTGGCGTACGAGTAAGTTCCATGCCACATGCATGGCGACTGAGCCAGTGATGGCGAGCATGGCGGTGTTCATCTGAGATTTTCAATTAAGTTGAAATGATAGAAAAAACCGCTCTTTGACGGGCGGTTCCTTAGCCCTTCGACAAGCTCAGGGAACGGGAACTTGTCGAAGGGCTCAGGGAGCGGGAACTTGTCGAAGGGCTCAGGGAGCGGGAGTTTAGTTGATGACAAATGTTGGTTCATGCGCCAATCACCATATCGTCATGCGCTACAAACACATTACTGGGTAATGCATCAGTGTGTTGATTAAGCCAAGCATCCAGCTCATGACCAATATGGGTCAGCAAAGCTTGCTGTGGCTGCACTTGTGCAATGCTTTCCAGCGCACGCGTCACATCGTTATGCCCTTTTGGTATCTCTAATCTTGGAGGATACGAGCAATCGAGTATGAGTTGTGTTGGCTGCCAAAGACGCAAAAAATCCGCCGTGGCTGGCGGCAGGCCTACCGTATCAGTCAGGTAGGCAATGCGTGTGTCGCGCCATTCCAAGCAGTAGCCTAACGTAGGTTTAGAGTGGATGAGTGGCACTGGCGTGATAATAATTTCGCCGATATTAAACGGCTCAAATTTATGTACAGTGATGAAATCAAGCAAGCCTGGATTTTTATATAAATCAGCGCAGCCTTCAGTATCTGGCGGGCCATAAACGGTAATTTTGCCACCCACACCCCAGCGAATAGGCAACAAGCCTTGTACGTGGTCTGCGTGAAAATGAGTAATCAAAAACGCATTGAAACTACCTGCTGGAAAACGCTCACCCAAGTTGTGCAGCCCTGCGTCAATGAGTAAACGGGTGTCGTCAGCCTCAATTAGCGCTGAGGCTGGGTTGCGTTTAAAGGTTGGGTTGTCGCGTGCGGCGGTACATACTGCACAATCACAACCATATAGCGGCGCTGCACTGGTTGAGCCTGTGCCGATAAAAGTTAATCGCATGTTGCCAATACTCATAATAAAAGCACCTTAGGCGCAATCAACTGCACCAGTTGTTCACCTGCATCTTCCAGCTCACCATCATTAGCAATCGTGATGCCGCCTGGCGTGGCGCGATAAACTGAGGCGCGCATCAGGCGCTCGCTAATATCGGCTTCATTTTCGCGACCACGCGCACGTAATCGTTGCGCTAAAACTTCCTGTGCAACTTCTATCCATACCGCAATTAGTTTAGGATGATTTTTTTGTGCATAAGGTAAATGCTCACGCGAGCCGTTCATCACGACGTTGTAGCCTTTGGCTAACCACATGTTGATTTCACTACCAATGCCATAACGGCAACCGTGACTTTCCCAATGCATGGCAAATAGGCTGGATTGCACCCGTGCGGTAAATTCTTCTTCACTCAAGGCAACATGATTTTCACCCCCGGCATTGGCAGGGCGTGTGATATAGCGGTGCGCAAATATGACGCCTGAATTAGTTGCCAGCCGTTTACGCGCATAGCTCATCAGGCTGTCTTTACCGCTGCCTGATGGCCCAATCACATAAAAAAGCTTACCTTCAACCATGATCAAACCTCGCTTGAT
>PHCL01000103.1 GCA_002842195.1 Betaproteobacteria bacterium HGW-Betaproteobacteria-20
GCCAACTGGTGGTGCTGTAACATTTGGCAAAGGCGATTTAGTGACTTTTCCTGCTGGCATGACGGTCAGCTGGAAGGTCATCCAGCCGCTACATAAGCATTACCAGCTGGACGGCAACGCACTAAGCCAGGCTTTCAGACGCCTTATGGCAATTTTTAAACGCTAATCGCAGACTAGATGGGGTTAGGTTTAACTAACTCCAGTCAGATTTATTTTTTGCTTTAGCTATCACACCTTAAAACTTAAGCCTTATAGGTATGCGCAGCTAATGGATGCATTACCGCAAACTCTTGCGCAATCACTTCTGCAGGGCTTGGTGAACCTTCCACAGCGCGTTTTATCGCCAATTTAGTTGCCTCATAATTCCAGTCTTGTATTTTGGTATTATCTTCAGCGTCCCAATGGATAAACACACCCACGCAAATAAATATATCATCGGCCTCCTCTATCGGGATCACGCCTTCTTTCACTGAATCTGCTACCGCCTCAGCAACACCGCATTGCGCAGGGCCAAACATTTGTACGGCCTGTTTAGCATTTTTAATATCGACTTTATTAAAAATCACCGTAGGCGGTTTAGCCATGAGATTTGGCGCCAGCACTGCAAGCAGTGCATTATCGCCACGTTTTTGATTGGTGAGCGTCAGGCAGAATGCCGTCTCGGCGGCGCTACCACGCGGCCCCATAATTAAATCGACATGTGCCACCTCATTACCGTCACCGACGAATGCCTCACCCACTAACACTTTATTTATTTTTACCGTTTTCATGATAGTTGACCTTTCCACTTTCAAGCCCGATTAAGGCGTTAAAAAAACATGCAGACGAACTTCATTGCTAACAATAGTGGGACAGAGTTATCGGCGTGAAGTTGCAAAAAACCTGTGCTGATAAAAACTGTGTGGCTATTCAGCTAATCAACCATAAGCCCCGTCAATCCTGGGCTTTAGCAATATTGGCGCATATATCACAACAAAAACTGCAAAACTGAATATCCAAAAAATTGCAGCGATTAACACCCAGCTCGTATAAAACTGTGTGGTAAGCATAGGCACCATCGCGCGAAACACCGCACTGGCAACAATGCCGGCGAAAGCGATGCCCATCCAAACGGATGGTTTTCTGATATCACGCCCGGTATGCCCCAAAGCGACGCGTGACATCATGCCAAGCGTCATTAGCCCAATACCTCCGACAGTAAAAATATGCAGCGTCAAAATGCTTAAATGAGTGTGCTGGGCATGAAGCCCATAGGCTTGTAAACCAAAAAATAAAAACCCGATATTGATCAGCCAGGCAGATAAATACAAGCTCCATAACAAGGGTACGCGCCATATACCTACCGTATGCCAATTGCACAAACGATAGCCATTTAAGGCAAATAAAGTCCAGGCCAATGCCGTGGTTAAATTGGGGATTTGAGCAAAAATGCTATTGATGAATAAGGCGAGAAAAACCACCAAAATACTGAAATCCAGCCATATATATTGTTTTAGCTGGACTTTCTCTGCCACGCCACGCTCGATAAAAAATGGAATAACGCGCCGGCCTAACATTAAAATAAGGCTGATAAACAGCAACACTGCGCCGTTAATGGCATATAACATGCCACTTGCAAGCACGCCATAGCAGCCGAGATAGAAAACCAGATTGCCAATCCATAACAAGAAAACTTTAGTCACTACGGCTAGCTGCTTCCATTGCCTAGCTTGAATAATCGGCTTGGCAATCGCAAAGATTAACATCAGTCCGAACAGCAAATCTGCCGTGGCGGCCCACGGCAATAAAGCCGTTCCAAACAAAAACAGCACCCTAGCCGCACACCAAAGCATAAATAAAATCATTAACGGCTTACCATGTAACGTGGCTATACCCGTCCAGTTTTTAACCGCAGTGAGTAAGAATCCTGCAATCACGGCCATGCCATAACCATATAGCATCTCGTGAGCATGCCACTGGCTAGTTGTTATATGGGTAATACTTATTGTGTCTAGAAAGAAATAAACAAGCATCCACCATACGATTGAAACAACCGCAAAAATACCCGCCCCTAAGAAAAATGGGCGAAAGCCGAGGTTGAACAGTGCTAGTTTTTTTGCACCAGCCTGCTCAGATTGATTCACTTGAATTTGCATAGCGGTTATATCTCCCATGCACTTTTAAAAAGCACCTGAAGTTTTGTGAGTTTGCCAAATTACGTTGATAATAACAACTTTGCTGATAATACCTTTACTATTGAGTCATTACCTTGATAAAGAACAAGGATAAATAATGAATATTACTGCCAAGTTGCTGCAAGCTACAGACCACCTTGCCAATGTAGATGCAGACTGGGCGCGCCTGATAGCAACGGTTGGCGCCTGTACATTTGAAACTAAACCAGAACGCGAGCCTTATGAAGCCTTGGTGCGTGCAGTGGCTTATCAACAATTACACACCAAAGCGGGCGATGCGATTCTAGCCAGGTTTATCCAGCATTTTGACACAAATTCTGCAGGTAATTTCCCAACACCTCAACAACTTATTGCCGCAGAATACGACAGTTTACGCGCTTGCGGATTTTCTGGCAGAAAAATTGAAACGCTCAAGGGCATTGCAGAAGGTGCGCTAAGCGGACTTGTGCCATCGCGTGAAGTTGCTGACACACTGGATAATGAGGCTTTAATCGAACGCCTGGTCACGCTTAAAGGCATCGGCCAATGGACGGTGGAAATGATGCTGATGTTCACGCTGGCGCGCATGGATATTCTGCCAGCAGATGATTTTGGCATAGTAGAAGGCTACAGACGACTTAAAAAATTAGAGGCTGCGCCTAAACGCAAAGAAATTGCCGAAATTGGCAAAGCCTGGGCTCCGTACCGTACCGTGGCTAGCTGGTATTTATGGCGTGTACCTAAATAACCTGGGACAGCTATTCACGTTAGTAAGCTAAAACCGAACAACACAAGCAGGCGATTTTGCAGGCAAATTTTTGGCAACAACGAGCATTTTAAAGAGGTTTTTTCTCTGCTTAAATAGCATTAACAATCCTCGAGAGAATAATACTGCTCTGTGAGCCTTTATCTACAAGGCTCACAGAGCATCACTCAGGAAGGTGTGCTAAATTTAACCAAAATGGTTAGTGCGCCTAATCTATATCGGCAGAATCGCACTAGGTCAACGACGACTCATCGGCATGCGGCAATTGTTCAAAAATCACAGCATGCTTACTGCCTTATTCACTGCACTAACAGCGCAAGTTTACCTGCAATTTTGTTTTACGGTTGCAGGTTTTAAAGCCTGATTTAATTTTATAATGCTCCAATGCGCATTTTTAACCATCCCATTTTCACACGTCATCATCATGCTTTTCTTAAGTTGCTCACCTTTCGCATTCTCATGGTGTTTGCCTATCAAATTATGGCAGTCGCAGTGGGTTGGCATATTTACGAAATTACCCGCGACCCGTTAGCTCTTGGTTTAGTCGGCCTGGCTGAAGTCATTCCATATTTTGCTTGTGCGCTTTTTGCCGGCCATGCGGTTGATCACTATTATTCACGGCGTTTTTTTGGCACGCTTGCGGCTGTTACTTTAGGCATCAATGCACTCACACTTACCGCAATTGCCATGGGCTTAATTGGCAACAGCGACAATGCCAGCTTATGGATTTACGGTTCGATTATGCTCACCGGTGTAGAACGCGCCTTTATTGCCCCAAGCTACAACAGCTTATTTGCCCTTATTTTGCCACGTGAGGAATACGCCAAAGCCTCAGGCATTAGCAGCGCAGTTTTTCAGGCAGGCTTGATCATAGGCCCGGCATTGGGCGGCTTGCTGATTGGCTTTGGCAGCAAAACGGCGGCGTATTCACTCGCCGCCCTGCTATGTGCAGGGGCAGCTATCGTCATGCGGTCAATTAAAATAACAGAACCGCCACTAGCCGTTGATAGCCCGCCAGTATTTACCAGCATTGCGCAAGGTTTGCGCTTTGTGTATAGCAACCAAATCGTACTCGGTGCGCTTTCACTGGACATGTTTGCCGTGTTGTTTGGCGGCGCGGTCGCCATGTTGCCCGCGTTCATTCAAGACATTTACCACTATGGGCCAGAAGGCTTGGGCATCTTGCGCGCGGCCCCGGCGGTGGGCGCCATTATGACCGGTATCTGGCTGACGCGTCACCCCATTAACCTGCATGCGGGCCGCTGGTTGTTAGCATCAGTGGCAGGCTTTGGTTTATGCATTATCGGCTTTGGCTTAAGCACCTATATTTGGACGGCTTGCGCACTGCTGGCGCTATCCGGTGTTTTTGATGGCGTTTCAGTCGTAATGCGCACCACTATTTTACAGCTCGCCACGCCAGACAATATGCGGGGCCGCGTATCCGCCATCAATGGCATATTCATTGGCTCGTCTAACGAACTGGGGGCGTTTGAATCTGGCGTGGCTGCGCGCTTATTGGGGCTGATACCATCCGTCATTTTTGGCGGAATGATGACCCTGACGATAGTGGGAATAACCGCAAAATTTGCGCCTAAATTGCGCAAGCTGGAACTGCATCAACTGCATTAAGCCCCATTCAAGCCCAGCGCCGCTTGACTGCCTATTTCCTGCACATCACTTTCATCTTTTAGCGCTACACCCGTCACTTTTAAGCGCATGGCTTCTTTTGCCAGCCAAAGCAGCTTTTTAGCTGCAGCAGCATATTGCAAGCCTTCTGGACGTACGTTTGAGATGCAATTGCGATCTGCGTCGCTTAGGCCAGCTTTAGGGTTATAGGTCAGATAAATTCCCAAACTATCAGGCGAGCTCAAGCCCGGGCGCTCGCCGATGAGCATGGCCACCATGCGTGCGTTAAGTGCTTGACCAATCTCATCGCCAATGGCAACACGCGCCTGCGAGGCAATTACCACTGGGCCTGTATGCCAATTACCGGGTAAATGATTACGAATTTCAGCCAGCAATGGCGCTACATGGCGCGCGACGGCCAGCGAAGACAGCCCATCGCCAACCACTATTAAAAAGTCAATCGGCTTAGCCTGGCTTAAATTTTGCAGGCGCAACAGGCTTTGTTCGTGCAGCCTACGCCCCCAATCCGGGCGCAACAAATAGCTGGCGCGGTCTGGTGCCATGCTTTTGACCTGAACAGTAGTGAACTGTTGCGCTTTAATGTCCGCTACCAGCGCGTCTATATCGAGCGCTAAATGCACAGCATCGCGTGCCATGGCATGTGCTAATCCAAAATCCAACACTTCTTTGGTGGGTAAACTGCTGCCGACACGGCCAATGGCAATGCGCGCACGGGTAAAGGTTTTAAGTTGTTGCCACGGGTCGGAGGATTGATGTGCCAAGGGTGCTGATGTATCGGGAGTTTTAGTCATCTTTTTCCTTTGTCATTGCGAGTACGACCGGCAATCTCGTGGCGATTCTAAGAAGATTCTGACTGCTGTCAGAATGACAGGGGAAATAATCATGCCATACTCAGCAAATGCTTAGGCATATTCTGCAACATGTGGTGTGCTTGCTGGATTGGCTGCACTTGCCCATCGGCATCCATAATATGCATTTTTTTAAGCCATGCCTCGAATTCTGGTGCGGCCTTCAAGCCCAGCACTTTACGCAAGTACAACGCATCATGGAAAGAAGTGGTTTGGTAATTCAGCATAATGTCGTCCGCACCCGGAATACCCATAATAAAGGTTAAACCTGCT
>PHCL01000104.1 GCA_002842195.1 Betaproteobacteria bacterium HGW-Betaproteobacteria-20
TGAATTGCGGCCTTGTTCCCAAGGGCTCGCTTTTAATCCTAAAGTACCGCCTTTAGGCAAGGCAATCTTAAGTACCCGCACATTGGCTTTGGCGGACAAAACAGTCAAGGCGTCACTCGTGTAATCAGGCGCAATCAATACTTCTGCAAATTGCTTGGAAACCGCCTCAGCAGCAGCTTTGTCAACTGTAGTATTAAAAGCGATGATGCCGCCAAATGCACTGCTAGGGTCAGTTTGAAAGGCTTTTGTGTAAGCTTCAAGCGCTGAAGCACCAAGTGCAACGCCGCATGGGTTGGCGTGTTTCACGATAACGCATGAAGTTGAATCAAATGACTTTACCGCTTCCCAGGCTGCATCCGCATCGGCAATATTATTATAGCTTAGCTCCTTGCCTTGCAATTGCTGCGCCGTAACCAGCGAGCCTGGCGCGGGATATAAATCGCGGTAAAAAGCCGCTTGCTGATGTGGATTTTCGCCGTAACGTAGATCTTGCACTTTAATAAAGTTGGTGTTGCTTTGCGCAGGAAATTGGTGAGAAACAGGCTTGTTGTTTGCCATGCTGGCCGTGTAATCAATCGCCGACAGATAGTTGCTAATCGCTGCATCGTATTGCGATACGCGATTAAATGCCGCGACAGAGAGTGCAAACGTGGTGGCTTCAGTAACCGCGCCGCCGGTGCTTTGCAGTTCGCTGATGATATCGGCGTATTGGCTGGCATCAGTCAGCACTACAACATCTTTCCAGTTTTTGGCCGCAGAACGGACCATTGCCGGGCCACCAATATCGATGTTCTCAATCGCGTCCTCCAGCGTACAATCTGGCTTTGCCACGGTCGCTTCAAACGGGTAGAGATTGACTACCACCATGTCGATATTTGGAATATCAGCCGCTTTCATGGCCGCCACATGCTCAGGTAAATCGCGACGGCCTAAAATGCCGCCATGCACTTTTGGGTGCAGTGTTTTAACTCGGCCGTCCAGCATTTCAGTAAAGCCGGTGTAGTCGCTTACTTCAATGACAGGAATGTCGTTGTCACGAAACAACTTTGCGGTACCGCCAGTTGATAGAATCTCTACCTTCAGCTTGGTTAACACGAGTGCTAATTCTAAAATACCTGATTTATCAGAAACGCTGATAAGCGCACGTTTAATAGTTGCCATTTGAAAACTCTAAAGAAATAGATTGATGAGTAAGGTTAATTATTCGATGTTATGTTGCTGAAGTTTTTTGCGTAACGTGTTGCGATTGATGTCTAAAATTTCTGCCGCTTTACTTTGGTTGCCGCCAGCATGTTGCATAATATATTCAAGCAGAGGCTTTTCGATACAGTTCAATACCATGTTATATAACGCGTGCGGCGGTTCGCCGTCAAGGTCTTTAAAGTATTGGTCCAGCGAGGATTTAACGCTGTTTGCGAGTTCACATTTATTCATTAGGCAGCCTCTAGCACTAAGGTATCTGTTACATCGTATTGCAAACGATGATCGCGACTTTGCAAATGGTTAAAAAATTCATCAATCGCCGTTAATTGTAGCGGTATGCTTTGCAAAGTATTCATATTATGCCTAAAAGTCGCAGAATCTTTTAGGCCTTTGGTGTACCAGGAAATATGCTTGCGCGCCATGCGCATGCCCGTTAACTCCCCATAAAAATCATATAAATCATGTAGGTGGGCTAGCATCACGGAGCGAATTTCACTTACCTCAGGCGGTGGCAAATGCTCGCCCGTTTTAATGAAATGATCAATCTCCCGAAATATCCATGGCCTACCCTGTGCCGCGCGGCCTATCATCACTGCATCTGCGCCCGTATATTCCAGTACGAATTTGGCTTTTTCCGGGGTGGTAATGTCACCGTTGGCAATCAGCGGAATTTTAATGGCCTGTTTTACTGAGGCAATCGTGTCATATTCCGCATCACCCGTATATAAACAAGCGCGGGTGCGGCCATGCATGGCTAAGGCTTGGACGCCAATATCTTCCGCCATTCTGGCAATTTGTACTGCATTGCGATTATTTTTATCCCAACCGGTACGAATTTTTAAAGTGACGGGAACATCGACAGCGTTTACTACAGCACGCAGAATTTGCGCTACTAGCGGTTCATCTTTAAGCAATGCCGAACCCGCCATCACATTACATATTTTTTTGGCAGGGCAGCCCATGTTAATGTCGATAATCTGTGCACCATTATCTACATTGTGCCGTGCCGCCTCTGCCATCATTTGCGGGTCAGCGCCTGCAATTTGTACTGAAATCGGATCAACTTCACCTTGGTGATTCGCCCGGCGCAGCGTTTTTTCACTACCGTAAAGCAGTGAATTGGAAGTGACCATTTCTGACACAGCCAACCCCGCGCCCATTTTTTTGCAAAGTTGACGGAAAGGTCTATCTGTCACGCCGGCCATAGGGGCGACGATAAGATTGTTTTTTAAAATGTGATTGCCGATTTGCACTAAGTTTGTATTGTTTGCGTGAAAGCTGCCTATTTTATACGCAATTAAAGGTTCTTGACACTAAAAAATGGATAATTTTTGCTTTGATTTAAGCAATAGGTATCAGATTTTTTATCATGTTAACTTGATTCAGCATCTTGTGATTTTTGGAAATTGATGCTGTAACTAAACTGCAATGACAGCATTATTGTGCAGGTTTTGTCAGTAGCTCTAGTTTACTTAGCCAGGCAATTGCGTATTCACGTGACTGCCCGATGGCTGCATCGCCACACATTTCCTGACTCGGCTGTAAACTCGCGCAAAAAGCCGGTCGTTCTGGCTTACCAAAAATAGCACAGCGAAAATCATCCAGCAATTGAATGCATGGCACACCGGCAGGTTTGCCGTTGGGCATGCCAGGGATAGGGCTGTTAATAGATGGGGCGATGCAGCAAGCACCGCAGTAGTTTCTACATTGCAATGGAGTTTCTTTCCAAGGTAAGCGCTGACCAAGGAAAGCCAAGCGAAGTAATCGCTTGTTTAATGTCATCCATTGCTGCGCTAACGTCGATAGCGGTACCCTTAACGCCTAATTCTGTAGTGTGGCGTGCATCTAGTTTGGGTAAGCTGAAAAGCTTGAGTGTAGGGTATTTAATCAAAATATGATGCATTAAGTCTATTAATTTACTTTCACCCGCATCCATCACCAATATTGAAGCCTCAACATAATCCTGCTGGTGAAACAGATGGGCATAATGCGTCTCCAGCACCCAGGTGATCATCGGGTGAGACATTTCAGGAAAACCAGGCACAAAATAATGTCGGTTGATTGCAAAGCCCGCCACACGGTTAACAGGGTTAGGGATGAGCGTCGCGCCTCGCGGCAAGTCTGCCATCAACACACGTTTTGGATAAGCACTTTCACCATATTGCGCCTGAATCTCCGCAACCGCGTCTGCATGGCGTTCAATAGAAACCCCTGCAGCATCCGCAGCGCATTGTCGCGTGAAATCGTCAGGCGTTGCACCAATGCCGCCAAAGCTGAATACAATATCACCACGCGCCATGCTGGCTTTAAGCGAGCTGGTGATTTGTTCAGGAATATCGCCTAAATAGTTTGCCCAAGCCAACTGCAAGCCGCGTGATTTTAAAGCCTGAACCACAAAACGCAAATGTGCATCTTGACGTTTGCCAGAGAGGATTTCATCACCGATGATGTAGATGCCAAAGTTTTGCATGGCGATTATTTAATTGATTTTTTGTAATTGACCAAGCAACTCTAAATTACGTAAAGTTGCATCGTAAGTAATGCCGCTATTCACAAAGCGATCTACATCAAAACCATCTGTATAACTCATCACGTTTTCGGCAAACGTAATCATGTCGCTCACATAAAAACGCCACTCTCTTTGTGGCGCGTCAGACATCAATCGCTTCGCGCTCAATGTAAGGGCGCAACTCTTGCCGTAATGCTTTTTCGGTAACTAAATCAACCGAGCAACCGAGTAAATCTTCTAAATAAAATTGCACACCAAAGTAACGTTGCGATGTTGCAGCACCATCAAAGCCTACTAAAATATCAACATCGCTATTGGCGGTTGCGGTGCCGCGAGCAGTAGAGCCAAACAGTGCCAAACGGTTTACGCCAAAGCGTTGACCAAGCACTGCTTTACTTTGAGTGAGGGATTGAATGGCTTGGTGTTTATTCATGGTGTTAGTCTAGCAAAAAATATGGATTTTGAGGTGCTTTATCCATCCATCAAATTTTGCTTATGTTGCCATACGCGCTGAATTAAATTGCTGGTCACACCAATATACAAAGTGCCACGTACTTGGTTGCTTAGAATATATACGCAAGGCTGTTTCATTAAGTGATAAATTCAAAATGGATTCCCGTTTTGCGAGCTTTTGCTGCGCAAAATGCCTGCTTAATCCACTACACGGGAATGACGGGGTTTGATATTTTTGGTTAAAAATAGTGCTATTTTTAGTTTCGAGAAAATCTCTCAAGAAAGTAAAGTCAAACTACACTTGAGTGAATGTACGATCCGTTTTTCTTAAATTGAGCATTTGTCTGCATCCTCTAGAATAATTGAGACAGCCCCAAAAATCACCTTTTTTACCTGTTCGTCTTGTCATTTTAATGCCACATTTAGGGCATGTGGGCGTTTTATAATCACCTTTTATGGTCAATGCTAACAATCTTTGTTGTGAATCCGCATTTAAGCGTTCAATCATCTTTAACAACATAACGCCATTAATTAAAGTGATTTTATTAGCACGGGCAAATTCTTTGGCTTCGTTAGTATACTCACTACAAGTCATATAAAAACCTTTGACAATTTTTTCGTGCGTCATTACACCCAAAAACTCCCTAATTTGCTTAACACCTACATTAGTACCCCATGCTTTACATTGAATAATGGTGGTGGGTTTACCAGAGTCATCTTGGTACAACTTAATATCAATTCCGCCGTCTGCGCCTAGAGCCGTGGTTTCTGCTCTAATGCCTTTTTCTAGATAATAAGCGACTGAAAGCTCTTCAAACCTTTTCCACTCTAAATCTTGTATTAGCTTAAGCGTCCACGTTATAGGTTTTTCTATTGCTTGCGCCTGTTTTACATTTTGCGGTTTTAAAAAGACGGTATCAAATTCTTTAGAGAATGGGCTTGGTTCATTTCTAATTTCAAACACGGTGTCGCGCTTAGTTTTATCTCGCTGTAAAAATCTAAGTACGGCTATTAGGTAAAACACAATTGAAAACAGCGCGCCTATTGGTTTTAAAATCTTTGCCAATGTTCCTAGTACTGGGTTTGAAACACTCGGGAAAATGAATATAGTCACCACCAATGCTACAGTACCTATCGCAAAAGCGAATCCCCAATTTTCCTGTAAAGCTATTTCAAATATGGATTTTTGTTTTTTTCGTTTGGCCATTTTCTATATATTGTTTAATTTTTTATTAATTTTGATTGTGAATTGATACTTAATTTATTTCAAGATTTAATGCGCACTTTCCCAATTATTCCCCACCCCGACTTCAGCCAACAATGGCACATCTAACTTAGCTACATTTTGCATCAATTCTGGCAATGTCTTTTTAACCAATTCCAGTTCATTATCAGGCACTTCCAGCACCAGTTCATCGTGCACTTGCATAATCAGTTTTGATTTTAAGTTCTCACCGTTTAGCTTTTCTTCTTTCAGCCACCTGTCTACCGCAATCATGGCGAGTTTTATT
>PHCL01000105.1 GCA_002842195.1 Betaproteobacteria bacterium HGW-Betaproteobacteria-20
GCTGGCACTTACTGACATTGAAAAAATTGAATCATCCGTTGCTAAACTTAATCAGCATTAAATTTTAACTTCTCATCCCAGTCAGCATTTAATTCAACCACCTTCTAATAGGATTACCACCATGGCTAACGAAATAATAGTACCCGATAACGATGATAAAAATATTGCGACCGTTACACATTTATGCGGCACGGTATTTTCATTTATTCCATCCTTAATCGTATGGATTCTGAAAAAAGATGATAGTGCTTACCTCGCAGACCAGGCCAAAGAAGCGCTAAATTTCCAAGTTACCGTACTTATTGCTTTTTTGATTGCCAGCATACTTGCGTGGGTACTCATTGGCTTTTTACTCTACCCGATTATATGGGTGGTTAATATTGTTTTTTGCATCATCGCCGCCATCTCTACCAGTAAGGGCGAAACTTATCGTTATCCCCTATGTTTAAGACTCATCAACTAAGCGTTTACGTCTTACTTATTAAAAAATTTTAAGGAATTCTGTGTCAAATCCACTATTACATTTTACTGGCTTGCCTAAATTTGATGAAGTTAAAGCCGAGCATGTATCACCCGCTGTTGACTTTTTACTAAGCGATGCTAGGGCAACAATAGAAACACTGGCGTTAAGTAAAGATACCCCTACTTGGGATAATTTCGCCGCTAAACTTGAAGACATGGAAGAAAAAATCTCCCGCGCATGGTCGCAAGTAGGCCACATGAATGGCGTGGTGAATAGCCCAGAATTACGTGAAGCGTACAATGATAACTTAGCTAAGCTCACTGATTTTTATGCGGATTTAGGCCAGGATGAGCGGCTTTACGCCAAGTTTCGCGCCTTACGCGCCAGCCAGCAGTTTGACACGCTAACCACTTCACAAAAGAAAATTATAGAAAATGAACTGCGTGATTTTCGCCTGAGTGGTGCAGAACTGCCTGCTGAGCAAAAAATCCGCTTCAAAGAAATTCAGGAAGCATTAGCAAAACTATCTTCTAAATTTGAAGAAAATGTATTGGACAACACCAATGACTATGCGCTGTATATTGAGGATGTAAGCGTCCTGACAGGCATTCCGGAAGATGTGCTGCAAACCGCAAAAGCAGCCGCAACGAAGGATGATAAAACTGGCTGGAAATTTACTTTACACTTTCCGTCTTATTTACCTGTGCTGCAATATGCACAGAATCGCGAACTACGTGAAACACTTTACCGCGCATACGCCACACGCGCTTCAGAATTTGGAAAAACGGAATGGGATAACACCCCAATCATTTCACAAATCTTAAAATTAAAGCTGGAAGCCGCTAAATTATTAGGATTTGCCAACTATGCTGAATTATCAATAGCGACAAAAATGGCAGAATCTGTGAAGCAGGTAAACGGTTTCTTGCAAGATTTGGCCAAAAAAGCAAAACCTTATGCACTGAAAGATAAAGCCGAGCTGGACGAATACGCGGCAAAATTAGGCATTACTGATATGCAGGCCTGGGATGTGGCTTATGCCTCAGAAAAGCTGCGTGAAGAAAAATATGCATTTTCTGACCTTGAAGTGAAACAGTATTTCCCGGAGAACAAAGTATTAACCGGTTTATTCAAAGTG
Organism: Betaproteobacteria bacterium HGW-Betaproteobacteria-20; assembly: GCA_002842195.1. Lineage (GTDB taxonomy): Bacteria > Pseudomonadota > Gammaproteobacteria > Burkholderiales > Methylophilaceae > Methylotenera. The sequence continues at coordinate 1,602 of PHCL01000105.1, forward strand.
GTTGAAACTATTTTCGGTGTGCATGTTACAAAATCTCACGCTTCTGTCTGGCATGACTCTGCCAGTTTTTACGACATTAAAAACCACGCAGGCCATTTGATTGGCCAGTTTTATTTAGACCTATACGCCCGTAACAATAAGCGTGGCGGTGCCTGGATGGATGAAGCCATCACCCGCCGTAAAGTAGCTGGACAACTGACCACGCCCGTGGCATTTTTAACTTGCAACTTTTCTGAGCCGGTTGGCGATAAACCGGCTTTATTCACCCACGATGAAGTGCTCACCATGTTTCATGAGTTTGGTCACGGCTTGCACCACATGCTGACACTGGTGGATGATTACAGCGTGTCTGGTATTAAAGGCGTGGAATGGGACGCAGTAGAATTGCCCAGCCAGTTGATGGAAAACTTCTGCTGGGAATGGGATGTATTGCGGAACATGACCGCGCACGTAGACACTGGCGCCCAATTGCCGCGTGCCTTATTCGATAAAATGGTTGCCGCCAAGAACTTCCAGGCAGGCATGCAAACCATGCGCCAGATAGAATTTTCATTGTTTGATATTCGTTTGCATAGTGAATTTGATCCATACGGCAGCAAAACCGTACTGGATTTGATTGAAGAAGTGCGCGATGAAGTCGCTGTAGTGCGCCCTCCAAAATGGAATCGCTTTCCAAACAACTTCACGCATATATTCTCTGGCGGCTACTCAGCAGGCTACTACAGCTATAAATGGGCAGAAGTACTTTCAGCCGATGCCTACAGCCTATTTGAGGAAAATGGCATACTTAGTCCCGAAACTGGCGAGCGCTACTGGCGAGAGATTTTAGCCAAAGGCGGCTCGCGCACAGCCATGGAATCATTTACTGCATTTAGAGGCAGGGAGCCGAGTATTGATGCGTTGCTACGGCATAACGGGATGGCGGGTTGATTGGTGTACGGTAACGCGTGGGCAGAAATCTGCCCACCCTACAAAAAATCACATCCCACAGCCTGTTTTACTCCCCAAAGTCGCCCTCATCCACTTTCACCACAAAACCCCAATCCACCGCATAAGCGCCTTGTTTCACGTATCGATGAAAACTGGAATGCGGCCAATCTACCACCTGCTTTACCAAACAATGTTTAACGGGATTAAAATGCACATAATCCATGTGTTTTGCATAATCGTCATCGTTGCGAATTAAATGTTCCCAATATCGGCGTTGCCATAAGGTGGATTCTCGATGTTTGGTTTTGGATGCGGTCATTAAATGTGGTTGATGTAACGATGCGCCACACACTTGGGTGACATAACGCTTAATTAACCGCCAACGGTTTGCAAAATCTGTATCATCAGGCGGTAATGTCCAAATGGCGTGCATGTGGTCTGGGAGGATTACCCACGCATCGATGGTGAATGGATATTTCTCTCGCGTTTTTTCAATGGCATTGCGCAAGGCTTTGAGTACATCATCGTTGCATAATAATGCCCGCCGTTGGTACGTGACCACGGTGAAGAAGTAAGTTGCACCTGCAAGATTTGCGCGACGGTAATGTGACAAGGCAGTATTTTAGCAATAATTGTTTACGCGTGGGCAAACAAGTACCACTGGCATAAGCACTTCTAAACTGGTAAACCAGCAAGAATTGCTAATTGCCCACCCTACATAAAAGGATAATATGGAACACGATTTTTGGCATCAAAAATGGCAAAAAAATGAGATTGGCTTTCACTTGCCTGAGGCTAATCCACTATTGGTTCAACACTTCTCTACACTCAATTTAAAACAAGGTTCTCGCATATTTTTACCCTTATGCGGTAAAACTTTGGACATTGCCTGGTTGCTTGCGCAGGGCTACCGTGTTGCAGGGGCGGAGTTGAGCGCTATTGCGATTGAAGATTTATTCAACAACCTCAATTTAACACCCAACATCAAAACGCTTGATGAAATAACGCATTACAGCACGCCGAATATTGACATGTTTGTTGGCGATATTTTTAAGGTATCCCCTGCCATGTTGGACGCAGCTGGAAAGATAGATGCGGTTTATGATAGAGCGGCTTTGGTTGCACTGCCAGAGGATATGCGCAAGCAATATAGTGCGCACTTAATGGCGCTGACCAACAAAGCACCACAATTGCTGATTTGCTTTGAGTATGACCAAAGCCTGCACGCAGGCCCGCCTTTTTCTATCAGTGCAGATGAAGTAAAGCAGCATTACCAGGCGAACTATGCGCTAACTTTGCTCGCTAGCATTGATGTTACAGGTGGTTTAAAAGGCAAATGCCCTGCCACTGAACATGCGTGGTGGCTAAAGTCTAAATAATATGCGTGTTAAACTATCGTCAATTGTTATTTAGGAGTATATGGTGAAACTCGCCACCTGGAATGTTAACTCGCTTAATGTGCGCCTGCCGCACGTACTGGACTGGCTGCGTGACAACCAGCCTGATGTATTGTGTTTGCAGGAAACCAAGCAGGAAGATAGCAAGTTTCCCTATGACACCTTGAAAGAAGCCGGTTACCAGGCAATTCACAGTGGCCAGAAAACCTACAATGGCGTGGCAATTTTAAGCCGCCACCCCATGACTGATGTTACACATGACATCGCCGGTTTTGAAGATGATCAAAAGCGCGTGATTAGCGCAACCATTGATGGCATGCGTGTAGTTTGCGTGTACGTTGTGAACGGCCAGGCGGTAGATTCTGATAAATATCACTACAAAATGCGCTGGCTAAACGCACTAACAGACTGGCTTAGAGGTGAGCTGGCCGCACACCCGAAACTCGTATTGCTGGGTGATTACAACATTGCACCCGAAGACCGCGATTGCCATGACCCTGCTGCCTGGTTGGGACAGGTTTTGGTAAGCCCCGGCGAACGCGAGGCGTTTAAAAAACTCACAGACTTAGGTCTGCATGATAGCTTCAGATTATTTGAGCAGCCTGAAAAAAGCTTTAGTTGGTGGGATTACCGCATGATGGGCTTCAGGCGCAATTTTGGCATGCGCATAGACCATATTTTAGTGAGTGATGCGCTTAAACCGGCCTGCCTGTCTGCGCATATTGATAAAGCACCGCGTAAACTAGAACGCCCTTCTGACCATACGCCGGTCGTTCTGGAAATCGCTTAGGCTACAAAAAATCGCGCTATTTACGGCAAATTGGCAGTGATGCCAACTTACGAGAGAAAATAGATGCTCTGGAAGCCTCTATCTAAAAGGCTCTCAGAGCATCGACTAGGAAGGCATGCTAAATTAAGCAGAATATGCTATTTTTAAACATATAGATTATCAGCTAAACGCAGTAAATAATCTTGGCATTTCTTACGCAAATTAGTTTTTAATCTTAATGCCCAGCTGTTTAAGTTTGCGGTATAAATGTGTGCGTTCTAAACCTGCAATATCGGCCAATTTACTCATGTTATTGACCGCGTCTTTCATGTGATGCTGAAAATACAAGCGCTCAAAATCATCCCGGGCTTCACGTAAAGGCTGATCCAGATAATTTTTTTCTGGCTTAGTCTCCGCTTCATCCGGCAGACCTGCAGACCCAGCTTGGGCTGATGGCAAATTTGCCTCGGCGTTAGTATTAGTGTCTGCATCGGTATCATCAAACTGGTGCAATACCCGCTTAACGTCATCTAAGGTGATTTTTTCACCCAGGCTGGTTTGTAGCAAATTACGAATCACTGCATCTAATTGCGCTAAATCACCCGGCCAGTCTGCATTGCGTAAACTATTTAAAGCCGCTATGTCAAATTCTCTATACTCAATATCGGCAAGCTCTAGCTGTAAGTGAGTCATCGCTAACACTAAATCTGGAATATCTTCTTTATGCTCGTTTAACGCGGGCACGCGTAATGAAACTGCCGATAAAGCTTGAAATAAATTATGGTCAAACAATGCTTCGGCTTGTAGCTTGGGTAAATTTTCGCTGGTGCCACACACCACGCGTACGTGATATTTTTCTGCTTTGGTAATCAGTAGCAACAGACCTTTTTGTTCGGCTTTATTGAGCTCGGAAATCTCCTCAATATATAACACACCGCCACGAACGGTTTCTAGAATATCCAAAGGCGCTT
>PHCL01000106.1 GCA_002842195.1 Betaproteobacteria bacterium HGW-Betaproteobacteria-20
TTAAAATCGTCGCCCAGCGATATTTAAAAACGCGGTGGTCAAAACGCTCGGGTTCTGAAACGCGCTCGGAAAATAAATTGTTGGTATGGATATGCGGCAACTGTTTTTTTGCCTTAAGCATACTCAATATGCCAATATTATAGATCGGCTCAAAATCAGTCACATTCGGGCCGGCGAGCTGAATATTAAATCTTTTTGTTGCAGTAAATGCAATATCCCAGGTGCGCAAAAAGCCGTTGAACGTGTAGCCTGCCCATCTTTTGCGATTGATGGTAGCTCCAATTTCGATGCGGGAGATATGCGCACCGTAACGATCCAGCACCTTGTCTAAAAAAGACTGCCAAGTGGCTTGTTGTGCAGCACGCTCCATATTTTTTGCTTCAGAAAATGGTTGTACGAGATGCAGTAGTACATTAAATTTTTCTGAAATCAACCGCTGTAAAAAGCGTGCGTTAAAACTTTCTAGGTCGCCATAAGTGAAATCAAGCCGCACCTGCTGTAAGCCTAGCGCACGCAATTGCGCAATCACATAATCATCCATGTTGACGCCAGCGGCTGAGGCGACGCAGACGCCAATGTAATCCTTCGGCACAAGATGATTGTCAGGTGGAATATGCCCCCGTTTGATGTACAGTTTACCGCTTAAAATATAAGCCAGACCTTTGCTTATAATTGGCCAGGTAAGCATGGTGGCTTGCTTATCAGATTGATTTGTAGCATAAGTCATGAGTTAAACAGGCCGCAAAAGTTAAGGCAAATGATAACGTTGTTCGTTATAAAGCAGGTCAGGCAGTAACACATTAGCGAGTGCGCGCTGCTCTAGTTCTTTTGCGTTGGTCGGCGGGGCAATTTCGCTTAAATGTTTGGCTTTTGCATCATATGTGCCATATGCCGTAGCCTTGCCAGAGCGTAGTACTACCACCTGTTTGCCTGCTGCGCTTTCTTCCATCCAGCCAAAGTTGTCGTTATATTGCATCATGGCACGGCCTAAACTATCGGGTGCTGCGCTGGACAAATCGCGTCCGGTCATGGGGTGTTGTGCTTGCACGCCCATGAGCGACAGCAAGGTAACAGGTAAGTCAATCTGGCTCGCAACACCGGTGTAGCGCAGGGGCTGAATATCTGCACCCAGGATAAGACCGGGAATATGAAAGTGTTCAATAGGTACTAGGCTTTCACCGCGTACGCGAATGTCGTGGTCAGCGACAATTAAAAATACGGTATCTTTCCAATACTCGCTTTGCTGGGCTTTTTTGAAAAACTCGCCAATGGCGTAATCTGCATATTTTACTGCGTTGTTGTCAGTGGCTTTCGGCTGCTCGTATAATTCAATACGTCCATCTGGAAACTCAAATGGCGCATGGTTAGACGATGAAAAAGCCAAGGTATAAAACGGCTTGCCAGCCTTGTGGTGCGCTAATAGCTGCTCATGTGTTTTGTTGAGTAAGTCTTCATCAGAGACGCCCCAGCTACCCTCAAAAACTGGCTTTATATAATCTTTTTGATCAACAATATGCTGAAAGCCATTGCTGGTAAAAAAGCCGCGCATATTATCAAAATGGGATTCTCCGCCGTAAATAAATTCCGTGGTATAGCCTTGTTTTTCCAGCAGGGCGGCAAGGGTAAAAAAGTTCTTTTGTGATTTTGATAGTTTCACCGTGCTGTCAGCAGGAGTGGGCTGAAAACCAGAGGTAACGGCTTCAATGCCGCGCACAGAGCGCGTGCCGGTGGCGTAAAGCTGTTCAAACCAGATGCCTTGTTCTTTCAGTTTTTCGATATTAGGGGTCACAGGCACACCACCCAAAGATTCCACAAAAGTAGCGCCTAAGCTCTCCTGCAGAATAATGACCAGGTTAAGTGGTTTTTCGCGTGGATGACTCGGCTTCAGTGTCGTTAACGTGGGAATGTCGGAATCTTTGGCGCCAGTGAGTTTAAATATTTCCTCACGCGGCATTTTGCCGTAAATTTCGCTGGATTTAGTTTCTTTGAGTAAATTATAAGTAGCATAAGTAACGGAGTAGCCGGAGTTAAGCACCAAGCTGTTGACCATACTATCTGCCGTGATTGCAAATAGCGCAGGATTTGCCGGGCGGTGGCCCAGCGACGAGCGAATGCCGGCAGCCGCTAAAATAAAAATCAGCGGCCAGATAATGAGTGATTTTTTGAGTGACCAGCTAGATTTAACATTGAGCCAAGGCTTCATTAAGCCGTGCATCATAATGTGCGTTAAGGCGACAAACCCCAGCGCTGCAAAAATGTGGATACGGAAACCGCCCCACAACATGCTGGCGACTTCATGGGGATATTTCAAGTATTCGACAAATATACGATTAGGACGTACATCGTATTCCGCGATAAAGCCCGGTGTAGATATTTCCAGAAATACCAGCAACACAATCGCCAGTGTGACCCAGACATAAGTAAACCATTGCCAGCCACGCCACCATTTTGCAACAGTAAATATAGGCAATAAAAGTAGCGGGATAAGACTTAATAGAAAAAGCTGAATAATATCTACACGTACACCTTGCAAGAAAACGGCCGCAAGTTGGCCGGTCGTATTCACACGGTCAAACTTCCACAACACTAAACCGAAACGTGAGGCAGATAACACAATTAGCCCGATGATAAACATCACCACTAAAGGCGCATAAGCGTCAAATTTGCGCGCGAAATGCCATAATTTTTGCGCGATTGCCTGTAAATTCAGGCTAGAGCGGTAAAGTGACATGCATTAACCTCAAAAACAAAACGAGCATTATATCGCTTTTAACCACGCCAAAGAGACTGTGCTGAATTTTGTGTAGATAGCGGTTAAATACGACTGGACATCCTCTACTCAAAGTGAACGGTAACCCTGATTTAACGCAGGTTTCCAATCGCATTGGCAGTGTAGTTTATTTTGCGTATTGCTAGTGGGTAATCCAAGCGTGGGATAAAACGTGCCCAATTGTTATGCAAGGATTGGGTGCATATAACGTCAGATGACAGTTAAATTTAGACCACCTTCCTTAGAGGCGCTCTGCGAGCCTTATAGACAAAGGCTCACAGGGCAGTGTTTTTCTCTCGATAGATTTTTGCGTGTAGATTCAAGTACGAAGTGCAACGACCGGGCTAAATTACCATGCCCGCAAGCTGAAAATTTTGTCTCTTAACTTTTATTGCTACAAGGTTGCTTTTCGCAAATACCGTAAATGGTTAATGAATGGTCTTGCATTTTAAACCCCAGTTTTGCCGCTGCGCTTTCCTGTCTTTTTTCGATTTCAGCATCATAAAACTCTTCAACACGGCCACATTTTACACAGACAATGTGGTCATGATGGCCGCCGTCGCTGAGCTCAAACACCGCTTTACCACCTTCAAAATGGTGGCGTATAAGCAAGCCGGCTTGCTCAAACTGGGTGAGCACGCGATAAACCGTGGCCAAGCCAACATCTTCACCAGAATTAATCATTACCTTGTAGATGTCTTCAGCAGATAAATGGCGATCTTTGCTATTTTCAAACAAACTCAATACTTTTAATCTGGGTAGGGTCGCTTTAAGGCCAGCGTTTTTTAAGTCATTTTGATCGTGCATAATGATGTACTCTTTAAAAATAGATGTTTGTCACAATTAGCAACGGCAGTGTTTTGAGTTGGCTATCTACGTGTTATATTAACGCTAATTCAAACTAAAGTCATAATATGCGTAATCTTTATAGTTCGTTGCGTTGCCCAATCATTTTGTTAGCGATTTTGTGTACCTCGTGTGGTACGGCCTTGCCCACCATCAAGCCTTTTAAGATTGATGTGCAACAAGGTAATGTCGTCACTTCCAAAATGCTGTTGCAATTACGCCCAGGCATGACGAAATCGCAAGTACGTTTTGTGATGGGAACGCCGCTTATTCAGGATAGCTTTCACGGTAATCGCTGGGATTATGCCTACCAGATGCGTGAAGACGGCAAAATTACGGAGCAACGCCGTGTCATTTTAGACTTTGAAAACGATTTGCTAAAATCGGTGCGTGGCGATGTGACGCCTCAAAAAAGCGAGCTGGCGGCTGAAAGTGCTAATACCGGTGTACGTGCAGTTGAGCCTGGGACAAATCCACAAAAAAAATCCATGCTTGAAAAGCTTAAATTCTGGAAAAGCGACAAAGCCGAAGCTGTTGCCACGGCTCCTGCAATTGCTGCGACTGCTACGGCGGCGGCAGAAACAGCAGAAAAAACACCAGAACCTGTTTTAGCGATGCCTTTGGCAGTCGCGCCAGAACAAGCGGCAGCGCTGGAGACTGAAGCGCCAAAATCTGTTTTAGCGCAAGAGATAGCGTTGCCTGCAACGATTGCAACGCCGGAAATTGCTACACCCAGCCCGCCATCGCAAGAGGCTGTGCAAAAAGACGTGCGAGAGCCAGTGCAAGAAAATACGCAAGAAAAAAATATTGTGGCCGAAGGTGACGCTACTGCATCAGCAGCAAGCTCGGCGTTAAGCAATGAGGCGGTGATACAGACGGTGACTGAATGGGCTGAAGCCTGGCGAACTAAAAATGCAAATCAATACCTTGGCTTTTATGCAGATAAATTCAGGCCGGACGGTAATGTCAGCAAAAAAAACTGGGCTACACAACGCAAACAGCGGCTTTCGGGCAAACAAGGGGATATCACTCTGGCCTTAGAAGACTTGCAAGCACAAGTGCAGGGTAGTCAGGCCAGCGTGCAGTTCTTTCAGAAGTACAGCTCAAAAGTATTTAGCGACCAAGTCAGCAAAAGACTGGATTTAGAATTTGATCAAACATTAAATCGCTGGTTAATTGTTAAAGAGTCTATCGTAGAAAATGCGAAAAGACCTGAGGTGCAAAAAGTGCTGGCACCTGAAAATACCAGCGAACATTTAGATGGTGTCATTGAAAAAATCGGCTTTTAAGTCTGCATAATTTAGAAGGTAAGCATGATTAAAGTTGTTATAGTCGGAGTAACCGGCCGCATGGGCCACGCGTTACTTGAAGGTGTGTTTGCTGATGCTGAATTAGCCCTGCACGGTGCACTGGATCGTGCCGAAACTCCTCAGATAGGACGGGATGCGGGCGAGCAGCTTGGTCAGGTGTCTGGTGTAAAGATTACTGATAACATTGAAACCGCATTGGTAAATGCAGATGTTTTAATAGACTTTACGCGACCAGAGGCAAGCATGATGTATCTTGCAGCTTGCCAAAAACATCATGTAAAAATGATTATTGGCACGACAGGATTTTCACCCGAACAAAAACTTGCGATTGAATCTGCCTCAAAAAATATTGCGATTGTATTTGCGCCTAACATGAGTGTCGGTGTGACCTTGCTGATTAACCTGGTAGAGCAAGCCGCCAAGGTGTTAAATGACGGCTATGACATTGAGATAGTTGAAATGCATCATCGTCATAAAGTTGATGCGCCATCAGGCACCGCATTGCGTCTGGGTGAAGCTGCCGCACAAGGGCTTGGTCAGGCGCTTAAAGATTGTGCGATTTATTCCCGCGAGGGCGTAACAGGCGAGCGCGAGGCAGGAAAAATCGGTTTTGCTACGCTACGCGGCGGCGATGTGGTTGGCGACCATACTGTGGTGCTTGCGGGTATCGGGGAGCGGGTTGAATTAACGCATAAAGCCAGTAGCCGTGCTACGTTTGCCTTGGGCGCAT
>PHCL01000107.1 GCA_002842195.1 Betaproteobacteria bacterium HGW-Betaproteobacteria-20
CAGCCCGCGTATTCCTTTAAGCTGTTTTTCTCCGACTGCAGAATCCGCTGATTTCACTATGTATGACTGAAGTCCGAAATTTACCATAGAGATTATGGCGCGTACTGCCAGCACGGTAATTAACACAATGGCCGCTGTAGTTAAGCCATGCTTGAAATCTTCTGAAAGATTCAGCGTGTGTAGCGCAATATAAAAAACGCCGAAATAAATGATTGGAATCAGCGATTTTTCAATGGTAACGATTAAAAAATCATCAATTGTCGTTTCAGTGGCAACTGCCAATTTTTTTAAGCGGCTTAAAATATACTTTTTGAATACATAACCAATGGCCATTCCACCGAGAAATAGTCCCAGTGCTGTCAGGTATTGCAAGGCAGTATTGCTGAAAATGGAGTAGTTGAGTATATCGGGCATAATTCTCCTTATATTTTTTTACTCAGTTTTGCCATGAAATGGCATGGAACAGGGTGATTAATTGATTCAATTAACCGAAGCTTGCAATGTGCAGCATTGCAGTTTATCTGCGGGGTTTCAAATATGCGTAGCTGGAATAAATGCGATGAATTCAATGTGACAGAATCTATATGGTGAAATCAATGTGGTGAAATCAATGTGGTGAAATCAATGTGACGAAATCGAGGACTAGCAAGCAACCCCACTCGATAGCGTTATGCTACATCAAGGCTACAAATGCTGCAAATGCTTATTTGGCGCCCATAAATAAAAGCATGGTTCTGCAGGTTTGGTAGGAGCGCAATAAATTGCGCTCCTACCAAATGATAGGTGACAGTCATTATTTTAGATGATTAGCTATAGTGTGCGGTTCGCAGGGGCAGCATTTTTTACTCGTATGTTTAACGTGAGATTTACAGCCTGTTTTTTTACAGCATGGTTTTTAAATAATTACCTGTATAGCTTCGTATATTCTGTGCCACTTGTTCTGGCGTGCCTTCGGCGATAATCATGCCGCCGCCATCGCCGCCTTCCGGCCCCATGTCCACTATCCAGTCGGCGGTTTTAATCACGTCCAGGTTATGTTCAATAATCACGATGGTATTACCGGCGTCGCGCAGGCGATGAATCACATCTAATAAAAGCTGAATATCTGCAAAATGCAAACCGGTAGTCGGTTCGTCCAAAATATATAGCGTGCGTCCGGTGTCGCGTTTGCTGAGCTCAAGTGATAATTTAACGCGTTGCGCCTCGCCGCCACTGAGCGTGGTGGCGCTTTGACCCAGCGTGATGTAACCTAAACCTACGTCCAGCAGCGTTTTGAGCTTGCGTGAAATCAAGGGTTGCGCACTAAAAAATGCGTGTGCCTGTTCGACCGTCATCGCTAAAATTTCATGGATATTTTTGCCTTTAAACTGAATTTCTAAAGTTTCGCGGTTGTAGCGGTGACCTTTACACACGTCGCACGGCACATAGACATCCGGTAAAAAGTGCATTTCTACGCGGATTACACCGTCACCCTGGCAGGCTTCGCAGCGACCGCCTTTTACGTTAAATGAGTATCTGCCCGGGCCGTAGCCACGCACGCGGCTTTCCGGCACGCCGGCAAACAGGTCGCGAATCGGCGTGAACAAGCCGGTGTAAGTGGCTGGATTAGAGCGTGGCGTGCGGCCAATCGGGCTTTGGTCTACATCGACCACTTTGTCGAAAAAAGCCAAACCGTCAATCTCGCCAAAAGCGGCCGGCTCGGTGCTGCTGCCGTATAAATGTTGTGAAACCACCCGGTAAAGTGTGTCGTTTATCAGGGTAGATTTTCCGCTGCCGGAAACGCCGGTGATGCAGCTCAATAAACCGACCGGCAGTTTGAGTGAAACATCTTTCAGGTTGTTGCCGGTGGCGTTGTTTAATTTAAGCCAGCGGGTAGGGTCGGGCGGCGTGCGTTTTTTATTGTAAATAATTTGTTTCTTGCCGCTTAAATACTCGCCGGTGAGCGAGTTAGGGTTGGCCTGCACTTCTGCCGGGGTGCCTTCTGCCACAATCTGCCCGCCGTGCTCGCCTGCGCCAGGGCCAATGTCCACTACATAATCGGCCGCCATAATCGCGTCCTGGTCATGCTCCACCACAATCACGCTGTTGCCGATGTCACGCAGGCGTTTCAGGGTTTCCAGCAGGCGGTCGTTGTCGCGCTGATGCAAGCCGATGGAAGGCTCATCCAGCACATACATTACCCCGGTTAAGCCGCTACCAATCTGGCTGGCCAAACGGATGCGCTGTGCCTCTCCGCCGGATAGCGTTTCTGCCGAGCGCGAAAGTGATAAATACTCTAAACCGACATTAGTTAAAAACTTCAGTCTGTTGGATATTTCTTTCACGATTTTATCGGCAATGGCGAGTTTAGCGCCTGTTAGTTCAAGTGTTTCAAAGAAAGTAAGGGCTAACTTTAGCGGCACCTCACATACTTCATGAATATTTTTATTTCCCACTTTTACGTGACGCGCCTCTTTACGCAAACGTGTGCCTGAGCAGTCAGGACAACTTTGTGAGTTGAGGTATTTTGCCAATTCTTCACGCACGGTTTGTGAATCAGTTTCGTGATAACGGCGTTTCAGGTTATTTAAAATGCCTTCAAAAGTATGGATTTTTTGAAAAAATGCACCGCGCTCATTCAGGTATTTAAATGCAATTTCTTCTTTGCCACTGCCGTTGAGTAACACTTGCTGGATGTGCTCCGGTAGCTTTTCAAACGTGGTATCAAGGTCAAAGTTGTAATGTGCGGCGATACTTGCCAGCATTTGAAAGTAAAACTGGTTGCGCCTGTCCCAGCCTTTAATCGCACCGGCCGCCAGAGATAAATGCGGAAATGCTACTACACGCTTGGGGTCAAAAAAGTTGATATTGCCCAAGCCGTCACAGCTTGGACAAGCGCCCATCGGGTTGTTGAATGAGAATAGGCGCGGCTCCAATTCTGCAAGTGAGTAATCACACGCAGGGCATGAAAACTTGGCGGAAAATATATGTTCCTTGTCGGCGTCCATTTCTGCCGCAATCGCTTTGCCGTCTGCCAGCCGCAACGCGGTTTCAAAAGATTCTGCAATACGCTGCTTCATATCCGCTTTGACTTTCAGGCGGTCTATCACTACATCTACACTGTGTTTGGTGGTTTTGGCCAGCGTCGGTAGCGCGTCCATTTCATAAATTTTGCCATCTATGCGCAGGCGCACAAAACCCTGTGCTTTCAGATCTTCAAATAAATCTAGCTGCTCGCCTTTGCGGTTGCTCACTACCGGTGCCAGAATCATGAGTTTGGTGTCTTCCGGCAGCGTTAATACGTGGTCGACCATTTGGCTGACCGTTTGCGCCTCAAGCTTAATGGCATGTTCCGGGCATTCCGGGTCGCCTGCCCGGGCGTAAAGCAAGCGCAGATAATCGTGAATTTCTGTCACCGTACCAACAGTTGAACGCGGATTATGTGAAGTAGATTTTTGCTCAATAGAAATCGCCGGTGACAACCCTTCAATTAAATCCACATCTGGCTTATCCATGCGCGCCAGAAATTGTCGTGCGTAAGCTGAAAGCGATTCAACATAACGCCGCTGACCTTCGGCATACAGCGTGTCAAACGCCAGCGAAGACTTGCCAGAGCCAGATAAACCCGTAATCACTACCAGCTTATTACGCGGAATATCCAGCGAAATGTTTTTTAGATTGTGCGTGCGCGCACCGCGTATTTTAATGAATTCCATCATGCTTTTATTAAAGACTCGGGTTAATTTTAGGGCAACCTGCTAATATACCTACTTTTACAAAGTTAGCGCAAAAATTTTCATGTCTCAAGAAAATAAGCAGAAAAAAAATCTGTCGGGTGAACTTTTTACGGAGTCAGCCGCTGAAGTCGTTGCATCGCCAGCCGCGCCTGCAAAGGTAGCAAAGGTAGCAAAGGTAGCAAAGGTAGCAAAGGATATGGCGCTCACGGAAAAAATGACACCGCTGGAAATACGCGCCACGACTAGTCTGGCCTCAATTTATGGCTTGCGCATGTTCGGCATGTTTTCCATATTGCCGATTTTTGCTATTTATGCATCATCTTTTCCTGAGCATCCAACACCATTCATGATCGGGTTGGCTTTGGGCGCTTATGGCCTTACGCAGGCCATGTTTCAGCTGCCGTTTGGCATGGCGTCAGATAAATTTGGCCGTAAACCGATGATTTATCTGGGACTCGCCATTTTTGCCATAGGCAGCATGGTGGCGGCCTTTGCCATGAATATTGAGGGCGTGATTGTTGGCCGCGCGCTACAAGGTGCAGGCGCGGTTTCTGCGGTAGTCACGGCTTTATTGGCAGACTTAACGCGTGATGAGCACCGCACCAAAGCCATGGCAACTATCGGTGCAACTATTGGCGTGGCATTTGCTGTTTCACTGGTGGGTGGACCGTTACTTAATCAATGGATTGGCGTGCCGGGCATATTTGCCATGACGGGATTATTAACGCTGGCAGCGATTGCAGTGGTGAAATTTGTGGTGCCGGATCCACTACACAGCCACTTTCATTCTGACGCCAGTGCCGCGCCGGCCAAGCTGAAAGATGTGCTAAAAAATCCACAGTTATTACGCTTGAACTATGGCATTTTTGCACTGCATGCCGCGCAGATGGCAATGTTTGTCGTGGTGCCTTTTGCAATTACAAAATCCAGTAATATCGATGTAAACCAACATTGGCATATTTATTTACCGGTGTTGGTGATTTCTTTTGTGTTTATGGTGCCGGCGATTATTTATGCTGAAAAACAGGCCAAAATGAAGCAGGTATTTGTGGGCGCGGTGGCCACCATGTTGTTTGCGCAGCTCATGTTTGCCGGGTCTATTCAGCATTTTTGGGGCATCGTATTTTCGCTCACAATTTACTTTATTGCATTTAATGCGCTTGAGGCCTCGCTACCATCCATTATCAGCAAAATGGCGCCTGCCGCAGCAAAGGGCACGGCGATGGGCGTCTACAATACTTCGCAGTCATTAGGCATATTCGTCGGTGGCGCACTGGGTGGATATTTATCGCACAAATTTGGTTTTGCCAGCGTATTTATTTTCTGTAGCGCAATGATGTTTTTATGGCTAATATTGGCATATACCATGCAGGCACCGCCTGCGGTTAAAACTAAAATGGTCAGTCTGGATGAAAATACACCTGAATTAACGAACGACCAGGCCGAAACGCTAAAAAATCAGCTGGCGGCACTGGCAGGAGTGATAGAGGCGGTGGTGTTGCCGCAAGAGCACACGGTCATATTAAAAATAGATAGAATGCAAAACAGGGATGAAACCCAGTTGCAGGTAGAAGTGCAAACATTAGTACATCAATTGTAGAGGGAATAAAAATGGCATCAGTAAACAAAGTGATTTTAGTGGGTAATTTAGGGCGTGATCCCGAAGTTAGATTTATGCCAAATGGTGAAGCCGTATGTAACTTCAGCATTGCCACCACCGATAGCTGGAAAGATAAATCCGGCGCCAAACAAGAGCGTACCGAGTGGCACAATATTGTGATGTATCGCAAGTTGGCAGAAATCGCTGGCGAATATCTTAAAAAAGGTCGCCCGGTGTATGTAGAAGGCCGCCTGCAAACGCGCAAATGGCAGACAAAAGAG
>PHCL01000108.1 GCA_002842195.1 Betaproteobacteria bacterium HGW-Betaproteobacteria-20
GTGGGTCGTTTTCAGTTAAACCGGTTTGCGAATTCGTTATCATGCGTGAGATTTCTCCGTGTTGTGGCTGCTACGCGTATAATTTGTAAAAATCAATTTATAGGAAACTGGATTAAATTTAAACTGGGTTAAATTTAAATTAGTCCAATTCAATTGAGTTAATTCCAATTACAAGAACAGCTAAATTTTAGCTTAAATTACTCCGCAACAGAGCGGCCACTAAAGTCTATTCAATCAAGCCCGTAGTGTGGCTTTTTTAAGCTTTTTGGTCAAGTTAAACTGTGCAGACATAACGGTGTATTTATTAGATTTGCTAGCATTGCCAACCATCTTATATAAGAGTTAAAGGAATTTTAATGTCGTTAAAATTAGTACAATTTTCAGAAATTGGTAGCGAAAATACCTTATTTTCAGAAAAACATATACTTTTCGTGCTATCTGAAAAAGAAGAAAATAACCTTCCATTTGCTGAAGTTTTGCAAACCAGGCTAAAACGTAGCAATGCTGAATTTAAAGATTTGCATAAAACACCGATAACTGTGGATTTGCCTAATGGCGGTGTGGCAAGTTTTGTAATTTTGGGTGAACAATTAAACATTTTTCAACGTCACGGCTTACTGCGCAAAGCGGTAAAACTGTTACTAGGAGAGCAACCGGAGAGTATAGCAATATGC
This sequence comes from Betaproteobacteria bacterium HGW-Betaproteobacteria-20, assembly GCA_002842195.1. Classification (GTDB taxonomy): domain Bacteria; phylum Pseudomonadota; class Gammaproteobacteria; order Burkholderiales; family Methylophilaceae; genus Methylotenera. The sequence continues at coordinate 675 of PHCL01000108.1, forward strand.
GTATTTGGTAATGAAGCAACACGCGAAGCACACGCCTGCGCCGCCTGTTATGTTGTCATGGTAAATGCAGCAGAACTACCAAGCCGTAAAAAAGAACATAAGTTTAAGTCGCTGAAAAATATCAGCATTCATGGTTTTAAAGCTACTCATGATTACACCAGCGTGAATGCGCGCGTAGCGGGCAACACGCTTTGCCGTCAACTCACAATTACGCCGCCGAACGAACTGACACCAACCATTTACCGTGAAAAAGTAACCGCTTTGGCCAAGCAATACGGCTGGCAACATGAAGAATTTGACATGCCTACACTCAAGCAAATGGGCGCTGGCGCATTTTATGCGGTTGGGCAAGGTAGTGAGCCATTAGATGCAGCAATCGTACATCTCACTTATGCCCCAAAAAATGCTAAAAAACACATTGCATTAGTTGGCAAGGGTATTTGTTTTGATACGGGTGGACACAACATCAAACCTGCCAAATACATGCAAGGTATGCATGAAGACATGAACGGCAGCGCGGTGACTTTAGGTATTTTACTTGCTGCAACGCAGCAACAATTACCCGTTAAACTTGATTGCTGGCTGGCCATTGCGCAAAATCACATCGGTCCGTCGGCTTACAAGCAAAATGATGTTGTTACTGCGTTAAACGGCATGACCATTGAAATTGTACATACCGATGCTGAAGGTCGTATGGTGCTGGCTGACACCTTAACGCTGGCAAGTCGCCCAGATGCAAATGGGGAGGTTCCGGAGGTGATACTGGATTTTGCCACCCTTACAGGAAGTATGATGTCCGCACTGGGCGACCGCATGAGCGGCGTAATCAGCAACCGTCCAGAATTAGCCGGCAAAGCAGTAGAAGCCGGCAATGCCGCTGGCGAACGAGTTGTAGCTTTTCCCTATGACGACGATTATGAAAGTGATCTAGACAGCGACATCGCCGACATTAAACAATGCACGCTAGAAGGTGGCGCAGACCACATTCACGCCGCGCGTTTTTTAGGAAAGTTCATAGCGCATGACGTAGCTTGGCTGCATACTGACTTATCTTCGGCCAATCGCAAAGATGGCTTAGGTGCGGTGCAAAGCGACACGAATGGTTTTGGTGTTGGCTTTGGACTGGAGATGATTAAATCGTTATTAAAAAATTAGTGGTTTTTAACTATTAATTTGAGCAAAAAACACCCATATTAAAACTTTATAACTCTACGAGAGAAAATCACTGCCCTGAGAGCCAGCATTAATAAGGCTGGCAAGGCAGCAACCCTGAAGCACTCTAGATAAACGCTTTTACAAGCAAACCAATGGCAATTAATAATGCCAGGCTGGAAAATCCACGTTGAACGATTTGACTGGATATTTTATTGGCGAGCACACTCCCAGCCAACATGCCGAACACTGTAGCAAGGGTGAAAGGAATGGCAATAGCCCAATCAATGCTATGCTGGGTAATGTGTGTAGCTACACTACTGGCTGATACCAGCACAATGACCGCTAGTGAGGTTGCAACGATACTTTTAATATCCAAATTGCTGACCTTATGCAAGGTAGGCACAATGACAAAGCCACCTCCCACCCCCAGCAAACCGGATAAAAAGCCTGCTAGACCACCCGTAGTGATTAGTCTTTTAGTGCATGATGCTGTCCAAAACAGTTTTGAGCTTGCCGGGTTTACTGCACAAGCTGGTGCAGGCTTGTTTTCGTCTACGGCTAAATTTTCCGTACTTTGCTGCCACATGCGCCAGGCCACATAAATCAGCACCGCTGCAAACAGCAGGCTTAACAGCTGGTTGGCGGCACGCTGTGCCAGCCACACACCCAAAGGCGCACAAATGATACCGAAAGCGGCAATGAGCGTGGCTGCTTTGTAGCGCACTATACCCGCACGCAATCCTTGTATTGTACCTATCGTAGCCGCAACCATCACTGCCAGCAAGCCTATGGGCGCTGCTTGCGCCATACTCAGATGCAATGAAAACGCCAGCAGTGGCACTGCAAGAATTGAGCCTCCCGCACCTGTTAGGGCCAAAACGAGCCCTACAAATAGGCCTAAAGCGATGCTGATGATTAACGGGTCTATCATATGTTTTTACTATTTAGTTTCAGTAGATGCAGTTGGCATAGGCGCTGTAGGTCGAGCCAGCCATTCGCGGCCCTTGAGCATACATTTCAACCATCTCACAACTTATTCTTTTTTAATTCAAAAAAACCTAGCCACAATGCTACCGCCGATGATGGTAACAACAAAAATGTGATTTGGTTTAGGTGCCGGCACGATTAAATCTCTCTCAAATTGGTGTAATTTACTATTTACAATGACATGAAGCGTTCGCTACTTTCTGAGCCTGTATTGTTCTTATTTGCCAACTTGAGCAAGCTTAAAAATGCTTCCTGCACGATTTCCGGTACGGCAAAAACCCAGTACAGGCTTCGGTGCAACTGCATAGGCCGTCGCAAATGTTGCCACTTGTTCGACTTGAATGTTGTTTGGAATGACCGGGATATGGTTATATGTCAAACCTAAGGCTTCTGCTACGGCTTTAAGCTGACTACTAGTCGGCTGGTCACCACCACCCTCATTGTCAGGCCGATTATTTATGATGGCTTTAAAGCCGAGCTGTGCAATTTCAGCAATATCTTCCACACTGATTTGTGGCGCAGTGCTAAAGTCGTCAGATAGTTTGGTAATTTGAATAGTCATTGCTTTCCCTACTTTAAGCGTTACAAATTTCTTGGCTTAATACCTGCATTACTGCCAAGGCTGATTGACTTGAGATACTGTAAATAATATTTTTACCTTCGCGGCGCGTAGAAACTAGCGCTGCCTCACGCAACACAGTCAATTGCTGAGATAACGTTGGCTGGTAAATTTTTAACAGCTCCTCTAACTCACCCACAGATTTTTCACCCTGAGATAATTGGCAAAGCAACATCAGGCGATCCGCATTCGCCATTACTCGCATTAAGCTACAGGCTTTATCTGCCGATGCGCGCAAATCATCAAAATTTATTTCTTTAGTTTCAATCATATATTTGATACAAATCAAACAATAAAACATGATTATATATTATATGAAGATGTATTATGTAATTAATATTGTTGGGTGATAATTATGTAGCCGTCACTTTATTTAGCGTAAAAATATGGTTATTAAATATTAGGTTGCAGAGCATACAATATATACAATTATATATTGTATGCTAGTATAGTGTTCCTCCTCGTTAAGTTATTAAAAAGGAAACTAAGCATGATTTTTAAACAATTATTCGATGCCGAATCGTCTACATATACCTATTTTATTGCTGATACTAAATTAGCTGAAGCTATTCTAATTGATCCTGTAGATACGCACATAAACGATTATTTAGACATGCTAAATCACTATCAATGCGCGCTTAAATACTCGCTTGAGACGCATGTGCATGCAGACCACATTACAGGAAGTGGACTGCTACGCCAAAAAACCGGTGCATTGACTGCAGTATCAAGCGCTTGTGGCGCGGCAACCGCAGATTTACAACTTAAAGATGGTGACGAAATTAAATTTGCACAGGAATCAATTAAAGCCATCGCTACTCCTGGCCATACTCCTGGTAGCATCTCTTTCTTATGGCGCGATCGCCTGTTTACGGGCGATTCTTTACTAATCAATGGTTGCGGCAGGACTGACTTTCAAGGTGGAAACGCGAGTGTAATGTTTGACAGTATCGTCAACAAACTATTTACACTACCCGATGACACTATCGTCTACCCAGGCCATGATTACAATGGCCGCAGAATTAGCTGCATCGCGCAAGAGAAAGCCAGTAATGCCCGGCTTGCAGGAAAGTCATTAAATGAATTTGTACAGATCATGAATAATTTAAACTTGCCAAAACCAAAGTTAATTGACCTTGCTGTGCCGGCAAACCGTATGTGTGGTATTCCGGAAGAGGCAATTCCGCAAGGCTAGTGCGCATTGCGCCTATATGTAAAGGCATGGATTAATTCCATCATGTCATTATTCATAGCAATTGTTTAGGTAAATGGTTCTGGTATGCGTCATGTTTGCACCTTGTACAAATAACAATCCAAACCACTACATTTAAGGCTACAATCATCCTAACGTAAGGTTATATTTGGGTGACGTAATGAACAATCTCAATTGGCTAGTTCAGTTTCCTGAACTGGAAAACTTGGATCAGCACAGTAAAGATTTGTTGGCACAACATATTCGTATTGTTGAAGCACCTGTTGGCACAATAGGTTATCGTGAAGGCACGCCATGTGGCGCATATGTAATGCGTCTTGCAGGGAGGTCTCGTGTCTATAAAATGTCGACCGGTGGAAGAGAAATTTTACTTTACCGTGTTGTTGCAGGCGAAACCTGTGTCATTACCACTACGTGCTTACTAGGTAATAGTGACTATCCAGCCTCTACAATCGTGGAAGAGGCCATTCGCGACGTTTTGATTCCTGCTACAGCATTCAATCAACTGATGATTGATTCGGCAATATTTCGTAAATTCGTAATGGCCAATTACGGCGCACTTATAAGTGATTTAATCGTATTGTTAGATGAAGTAGCTTTTCATAGTCTGGATGTACGCCTTGCGAAGGTATTGGTCGCTGAAAAGTCGAGCCAGTTTTCCCGTACACATCAACAAATAGCAGATGAACTTGGTACTGCTCGTGAAGTTGTGAGCCGTCAATTAAAACGGCTTGAAATGAAAGGTATCGTATCTTTAGGTAGAGGTCAGGTTCAAATTATTAACCGCAACGCTTTAGAAAAGCTAGCGAATATCTAACTCTAATCCACCCTGCTTATACCAATCAATTCAACCAATTGGAACCACTCACTGCAATTGATATTGCCAGGGGTGACGCCAGGCACCGCCTGCAATACCCATCTTACCAATGCAT
>PHCL01000109.1 GCA_002842195.1 Betaproteobacteria bacterium HGW-Betaproteobacteria-20
CATCACGCCATTATTGAGCTTGAGTGATGCAGCGTTTTTAACGCAATTTCATGCGCAATTTGGCGATAGAGTAGGACGCTTTCTAAGTGTGGAAAAGCGTATGGCATTTCCATTAAAATTATCACAATTAAAAACAACCGATACACCACATTTGGTAGTAATCGGTAACGCCGCGCAAACTATGCACCCCGTAGCTGGGCAGGGTTTTAACGTAGGCTTGCGTGATGCAGAGTCCCTCGCACAGCATGTTGCAACCTCAACCACGGCATCGTTAGGAAGCGCATCTATGTTAGCTGCCTATCAAGCAAGTCGCCAGGCCGATGCGAAAAGGGGCTTATTATTTACCGATTTTTTAGTCAATATTTTTTCAAATGATGTTGTGGGTGTAGGCGGGCTAAGGAGTGCGGCTTTGGGCTTGTTTGATGTGATGAAGCCGATTAAAAAACACTTAGTTAATAAAATGAGTTTTGGTAAATGAATAGCGATGTTTTGTATGTCGATGTAACAATCGTAGGTGCAGGCTTAGTTGGCTTGGCTGCTGCTGTGGCTATGCATCAAGCGGGTTATTCCGTAGTACTCATCGATAGTAAAAACCCATCAAAAGTGAACCATACTGACGATGCGTGGGACGCTAGAATTTACGCAGTCAGCCCAAAAAATGCGCAATGGTTAGGTAGTTTAGGTGTTTGGCAATTATTGAATATCGCGCGTGTCGGTGAAATGCAGGCGATGGAGATTTACGGCGATGCCACACAAGCGCCTGTAGTGTTAATGGCCAGTGATGCAAATGCCGATAATTTAGGCTTTGTTGTAGAGGCTAAAGCCTTGATGCAAGCGCTACTAAAGCAGGTTGAAAGTTTAGGCATCGGCACACTGTTTGATAGTGCATGCGAGGCAATCAAAATCACGGACCGCAATGCGACATTGAAGCTTGCAAATCAGCAATTAATAGAAAGCACTCTTTTATTGGGTGCAGATGGCAGTCGCTCGTGGGTGCGTCAACAACTAAACATACCTACACAGCAAAAGAGCTATGAGCAGACGGCAATTGTGGCAAATTTTAATTGTGAAAGGCCGCATGCTCACATTGCCAGGCAATGGTTTTCACACGATAGCTTAGGAAAAAATAGCATCCTGGCCTGGTTGCCATTGCCAGATAATACCATTAGCATTGTCTGGTCAGTGTCGACCGGGCTTGCCGATACTTTGTTAGCGTTAAGTGATGCAGATTTTACCAAGCAGGTAATGGCTGCAGGTGGCGCAGAATTGGGCGATTTAAAACTTTTAGGTGCAACTGCGGTCTATCCGCTGAATTTACAAAAAACAGATGTGTTTGTGCATGACTGTGCAGTGCTGGTGGGTGACGCGGCACATCAGGTTCACCCAATGGCAGGTCAGGGTGTGAATTTAGGTTTCAGAGATGTGATTGATTTAATAGAAATTATTAAAGATAAAAGTCAATATCAAGCCATTAATGACAGTAGTTTACTGAAGCGTTATGCGCGGCTTAGAAAAGCAGATATGTTGAATATGTTAGTGCTGACAGACGGGTTATACACGCTATTTGCAAGCCAGAATGTGGCAATTAAAAAAGTGAGGAATTGGGGGTTGTCTGCGACCAATCATCAGGTAATAAAAAAAATGTTAGTTGCGAATGCAATAGCGCTTTAAACTATTGCGCTTTACAAAAGTTTTATAGTAAAAATTAAACACGGTCTTAATTGAAAACCCAAGGAAATTTAATGTTTAAAAAATTAGTCAGCTTTACCCTTTTAAGTGCAGTATTAAGTACGTTTGCCATTGCGGATGAAGCCGGTGTTAAAAAAGCTGTTGAAGCGGCTTACCCGAGATTTAAAGTAGAAAGTGTGACCAAAACGCCTTATGCCGGTCTGTATGAGGTATTTATGGGAGGGCAGATTATTTACACCGATGAGAAGATGAGTTTTTTGATTGCGGAAGGTCGCTTAGTTGATCCAAAGACTAAAAAAGACCTCACTGGTGAACGGCTGGAGGAACTCACTAAAATTGACTTCTCTGCGCTACCGCTTGATCAGGCGATTAAAGTGGTTAAAGGTAATGGCAGCCGTAAATTGGTCGTGTTCTCGGACGTAGATTGCCCGTATTGTAAGCGTCTGGAACGCAATGAGATGACTAATATTACCGATGTGACAGTGTATACTTTCCTTTATCCGATTGTACAATTACACCCTGATGCTGCTAATAAATCTAAATTAATATGGTGTGCCAAAGACCGCGCAAAAGCTTGGGATGACTGGATTATGCGCGACCAATTACCAAAATCCACGGGTGCTTGTGAAGTGCCTTTAGAGAGCGTTGGTGAATTGGCAAGAAAAATTGGCGTGACAAGTACACCGACGCTTATTTTTTCCGATGGGAAACGTATGTTAGGTGCGCAACCATACAAAGAGATTGAGCGGGCTATGGTTGCGGCAAAGAAGTAAATCGTTAAGTTGTTGAAAGATATATTTATAAAAATATATCTTTCAACAATAGCTTAATTCTAAATGGCCGCTATAAAAAAGCATGTTGATTAAATTAAAAATCGACCAAAAAGGTCGCTTTTTTTGTACGCGGAAGTTAATGCGTTAGTTTTTATTTTTAAACAACGGAGCCCATTTTGAAGATAGGTAAGTACATCGCAATGACCAAACCACCAATCAAAACGCCTAGTACAACCATAATAACTGGTTCCATCAGGCTGGCTAGCGCATCAACGGCATCATCCACTTCCGCTTCAAAAAAGTCTGCGACTTTACTGAGCATAGAGTCCAAAGCACCGGATTCCTCTCCAATCGCAGTCATTTGCAGGACCATGTTTGGGAAAACTTCGGTATTTTGCATGGCAACAGTTAAACTGGTGCCGGTACTGATTTCGCTCTGTACTCTCTTGGTCGCATCATAATACACGCGGTTTCCAGCAGCACCTGCAACGGAATCCAAGGCTTCTACCAGCGGTACGCCAGCAGAAAACATCGTCGCTAAAGTACGCGACCACCGCGCTATAGTGGCTTTGCGTACGAGCGGGCCGAATACAGGTATTTTGAGTATCAGTCTATCCATGGTGGCTTGCATGCTTAACGAGCGCTTCCATGTATAAAAGAAACCAATGGCACCAAATATTGCCCACCACCATTCTACGAATATTTCAGAAATGGCCATGACAATGAGCGTAGGTGCCGGCAATTCGGCGCCAAAGCCATCGAATAGCTCTTTAAATGCAGGAATCACAAAGATCATGATGATAGAAACAATCACAAATGCCACGACAATAATTGAGATTGGGTAAAACAAGGCAGATTTAATCTTAGACTTAATTGCCTGTATTTTTTCTTTATAAGTCGCCAGACGGTCGAGTAAGGTATCCAAAATACCGGCCTGTTCACCTGCGCCAATTAAGTTGCAAAAAAGGGCATCAAAATAAAGTGGGTATTTACGGAAAGCGGCGCTCATGCTACTACCTGTTTCTACATCAGATTTAATATCCAGCAATAGCTTAGCTACGGCCGGGTTGCTGTGACCTTTACCCACAATATCAAATGACTGTAGTAACGGCACCCCTGCTTTCATCATCGTGGCAAGTTGGCGGGTGAATAATGTGATATCTTTATCTGAAACAGTGCCTTTACTTTTAAAGCTACTTTGCTTCTTGACTTTGGTTACTGTAATGCCCTGGCGGCGTAGGGTGGCATTGACGAATGAGTCGCCAGTTGCTCTCATTTCCCCTTTAATGAGTTTACCCTTTTTATCTTTGCCTTCCCAAGAATACGTGAGCTCTTTTGTGGCTTTAGTATTGGCTGCCATAATGATTCCCTATATTATTCATTAGTACAAGATTCTACTTCTTCTATTGAGGTTAAGCCCTGCATTACTTTCATTAAACCAGATTGGCGTAAATCTTTTACACCCTCAATTTTTGCTTGATCGGCAATATCATGGGCAGTACCTTGCTTCATAATAATCCGACTAATGGCATCGGTAATGGGCATGACTTGATAAATACCGACACGGCCTTTGTAGCCCTCGTTACATAAATCACAACCACCTTCTTTAGGGCCATATAACTGCCAGGTGCCATCTAAATCTTCTTCGGTAAAACCTACGCCTAGCAACGCTTCTTTGGGTACGTCGTTTATCGGCACTTTGCAGGTTTTACATAAACGCCTGGCTAAACGCTGCGCCGTAATAAGAGATACCGCCGAGGCGATATTAAATGGCGCAACGCCCATGTTAAGTAGGCGAGTGAGGGTGGAAGGTGCGTCATTGGTATGCAGGGTAGAAAGCACCATGTGCCCTGTAGAAGCGGCTTTAATTCCATGTCGGCGGTTTCAAGGTCGCGAATTTCACCGATCATGATGATGTCAGGATCTTGCCGTAAAAATGATTTTAGCGCAGCGGCAAAAGTAAGCCCTTGCTTATCGTTCACATTTACCTGATTGATGCCGGCCAGTGGAATTTCACAAGGATCTTCTGCGGTGGCGATGTTGACGCCGGGGTTATTTAGAATATTCAGGCAGGTGTAAAGCGAAACTGTTTTGCCGGAACCCGTTGGGCCGGTTACCAGCACAAGACCATAAGGGCGGCTGACTGCGCTTAATAATGCCTCTTTTTGTACAGGCTCATAGCCCAGCGCTTCAATGCCCAGCGTGGCGCTGGATGGATCTAAAATCCGCATTACAATTTTTTCACCATTGATGAGAGGTAAAGTACTTACGCGAAAATCAATGGTGCGTGTTTTAGACAAGACCAATTTCATGCGACCATCTTGTGGGATGCGTTTCTCTGAGATGTCCATACCGGAAATCACCTTAATCCGCGAAGCCAATTTTTCTTTGATGGCAAGTGGCGGCTGGGTAATCTCGCGCAGTATGCCGTCTACCCGATAACGCACGCGGTAAAACTTTTCATACGGTTCAAAATGTAAGTCAGAGGCACCCATATTGATGGCATCTAACAAAATTTTATTTAAAAATCTAACGACAGGCGCATCATCCACTTCTTGAGTTTGCGCGACTTCTTCCTGTGCTATGTCATCGCCACCAAGGTCATAATCGTCATTGCCTATATCAAGTGACTTCATGCTGGTGTCACTGGCTTCTACTATCTTATCAATCCAGCGGCCAAGCTTGTCGTCTTCCACCACCACTGCTGATAAGCTCATGCCCATCTGAAATTGCACGCTATCTAGCGCGTGCAAATTGGTCGGGTCAGAAATCGCTACAAATAACGTATTGTTGCGCACTTGTAAAGCAAGCACGCGGTTAGTTTGCATTAGTTTCCCGTCAATTTTCTTGGCTGGCAGATAATCTATATTAAATGCATCCAAGTTAAAATAAGGGCAGCCAAATGCTTTCGCTGAAGTTTCGGCGATGGCTAGTGCGCTTAATTTTTTACTTTGGATAAGCTGGGTAATAAATAGTGAGTTGGCCGCGTTTGCCTGTGCTTGTATCGCACGCGCTTCATCTTCAGAAAGTAACTTTTCCTGGATTAAGGTGCGCGCAAGACCGCTCAGTTTGTTTGGTGATGTTGCTGTGGCCATAAAAAATTAAAGCGTCCCTTATTACCTTCTATCTAACAAATAATGCCCTTTAGATTTTTTTTTGTAAAGACTTTACGCATGTTTGAGCGCGAAAAGGCCGCAAAAATTACAATTAAGCGGAGATTTCGCGCTAAAGCGCATGAAATTTCGCGCATTAAGCACACAGCTACATATTCGCAATAATTTCTTCACCAAATTGCATGGTACCTACCTGTGTAGCACCTTCCATTTCATTTGAAAAATCACCTGTTACGCGTTTAGCTATAATCGCTTTTGCAACGCCGCTAATGACCAGGTCAGCTGCTTCAACCCAACCTAAATGACGTAACATCATTTCGGCAGAGAGAATAATTGAGCTAGGGTTAGCGATGTCTTTGCCAGCAATTTTAGGTGCTGTGCCGTGTGTGGCTTCAAACATGGCAACGGTGTCGCTTAAATTTGCCCCCGGCGCAATGCCAATGCCGCCTACTTGTGCGGCCAGCGCATCGCTCATGTAATCGCCGTTTAGGTTAAGTGTTGCCACTACATCGTAATCCTGTGGATGCAGCAAGATTTCCTGCAAAAACGCATCGGCGATACAGTCTTTAATAATGATGTCACCATTGCCATATTTAGGGTCTAATCTGCACCATGGGCCACCATCAATCTCTACCGCGCCGAATTCTGTTTTTGCGACTTCATAACCCCAATCTCTAAAACCGCCCTCGGTAAACTTCATGATATTGCCTTTGTGGGCAATGGTGACTGATTTGCGATTGTTATCAATGGCGTATTGAATTGCCTTGCGCACCAGGCGTTTACTGCCATCTATCGATACAGGTTTAATACCAATGGCGGATGATTCCGGAAAGCGGATTTTTTTACGCATGCCCATGTCACTTAAAAAGCTGATGACTTTTGCGACCTCATCTGTGCCTGCTGCCCACTCAATGCCGGCGTAAATGTCTTCAGTATTTTCTCTGAAAATCACCATGTCAGTTCTTTCAGGGTGTTTCACCGGGCTGGGTACGCCGGTAAAATATTGCACTGGGCGTAGGCACACATATAAATCAAGCTCCTGACGCAGTGATACATTCAGTGAGCGGATACCACCGCCGACCGGTGTTGTGAGCGGACCTTTTATTGAGACAACATAATCGCGTACCGCTTTCATGGTTTCAGCAGGTAACCATTCGTTGGCACCATACACCTTAGTGGCTTTTTCGCCAGCATACACTTCCATCCAGAAAATTTTACGTGCGCCGCCATAAGCCTTGTTTACTGCAGCATCTACTACTTTAATCATCGGCGGCGTAATGTCCGCACCTATGCCATCGCCTTCAATAAATGGGATAATGGGGAGATTTGGAACATTGAGCGAGTTATCGGCATTGACTGTGATTTTTTCGCCAGATTTCGGCACGATGATTTTAGAAGTTACTTTAGACATTAAAAATTCCTAACATGATAATTTTATTCAATAAACCCTTTAACGTAGTATGCCAGTTCAGTCCGCACGATCTGCCAAATGGCAAAACTGGGCACCTTACGTTAAAAGACTATATCAATATCCCAAAAGTGTACGCCGCAGGGCGCTTGGACACAGATAGTGAAGGACTGCTCATTTTAACCGATGATGGCATGTTGCAACACCGTTTAAGTGATCCAAAACATAAAGAATTGAAAACTTATTGGGTGCAGGTAGAAGGTGTGCCCGATGAGAATGATTTAACGCTACTTAGGCAAGGTGTAGATTTAAAAGATTTTGTAGCACAACCTGCCCAAGTGCGCTTCATGGCCGAGCCTGAACACTTATGGCGGCGAGACCCGCCAATACGCGAACGCAAAGCGATCCCTACCAGCTGGCTGGAGATTAAAATTAGCGAAGGTAAAAACCGCCAGGTCCGTCGCATGACAGCAAAAATGGGCTTCCCCACTTTACGCTTAATACGTTATGCCGTCGGGCAATACACCATAGACGGCTTGGGTGTTGGTGAATGGCGAATGCTGTAAAATGCAATTAAATAACGCTTAAAAAATGTACGAGCAAAAAACACTGCCCTGCGAGCCTTTATTTACAAGGCTTGCAGGGCAGGTAAGATGAAGGATGTTTGTTTTTTGCTATATTGCCGCTTTAATTCAGGCAATTGGTGTGCATCAAGTGAGTCTTATACTGACTGACAATACTTGCCAGGCATAATATCCGCCCGATAGATAACGAAGCCAATGCTTATCTAAAATCGCTTCGCCAGCTTGTGCTAAAATTGCAGTCAATTCAAACATAAGAGAGTTAATATGTCTGGCAATACATTGGGTACTTTATTTACCTTTACCTCATTCGGTGAATCGCACGGTGCGGCTATCGGCGGCGTGGTGGATGGCTGCCCACCAGGATTGAGTTTATGTGCAGAAGATTTGCAGGTGGATTTGGACCGCCGCAAACCTGGCACTTCGCGCCATGTTACACAGCGTCAGGAAGCGGATCTGGTGGAAATTCTGTCAGGCGTATTTGAGGGAAAAACCACGGGTGCGCCGATTGGTCTGCTCATTCGAAATACTGACCAGCGCAGCCAGGATTATTCCAAAATCATGGATACTTTTCGTCCTGGCCACGCAGATTACACTTATGCACAAAAATACGGCGTGCGGGATTATCGCGGCGGTGGCCGTTCCAGTGCGCGTGAAACGGCAGTGCGCGTGGCTGCCGGGGCGATTGCCAAAAAATGGTTAAATGAGCGTTTCGGTGTCACAGTGCGTGGCTACATGAGTCAGTTGGGCGAGATTGAGATTCCGTTTGAAACTTGGGATGTGGTGAATGACAACCCATTCTTTTCGCCCAATAACAGCGTACTGCCGCAGTTGGAAGCCTATTTAGATAAAATTCGTGCTGAGCGCGATTCAGTAGGCGCGCGCATCACCGTGGTGGCAGAAGGCGTGCCGGTCGGTTGGGGTGAGCCTGTGTTTGATAGGCTGGATGCTGAGATTGCCTACGCCATGATGAGTATTAATGCGGTGAAGGGCGTAGAAATTGGCGCAGGCTTTGATTCAATCGCACAGCGTGGCAGTGTGCATTCAGATGAAATGACACCGCAGGGTTTTGCCACCAATCACGCAGGCGGCATTTTGGGCGGCATTTCTACCGGACAGGAGATTCGT
>PHCL01000110.1 GCA_002842195.1 Betaproteobacteria bacterium HGW-Betaproteobacteria-20
GCCCTGAGAGGCGCTTCCAGAAAGGCTCCCAGACCAGTGATATTGAAGCCATGGTAAATCAGCTATTTTTTAGTTTGGATTTTTTTACATTCTTATTGATTCGACGCGATTTATATAAGAACCCGTTCGCATTGAGCTTGTCGAAATGTGCGCTTCGACAAGCTCAGCATGAACGGTCATCACGGTTAACTTGTGCTGAATCAATAGATGCTAAATGCTGGTTGATGCGCCTTTGTAAAGTGCCAATGCCCGTTCGCGCTGGCTTGCATGGTCAACAATTGGTGCTGGATATGCGCACCCTGATGACAGGTTCAGCGCTTGCAGGCGTAGGGGCGAAATTAACCAGGGCGCATGTATTTCTTTGTCGTTACATTGCGCTAATTCAGGTACGTATTTGCGAATAAATTTGCCTTCTGCGTCAAATTTCTCGCTTTGCGTAACGGGGTTAAAAATTCTAAACCATGGCTGGGCATCGCAACCGGTACTTGCCGCCCATTGCCAGCCACCATTGTTGGCACTCAGGTCAAAATCAATCAGTTTTTCAGCAAAATATCGTTCACCCCAGCGCCAGTCCACGAGTAAATCTTTCACTAAAAAACTTGCCGCCACCATGCGCAGGCGATTGTGCATAAAGCCTGTGTTGTTGAGTTGGCGCATTGCCGCATCGACTAGCGGATAACCTGTTTTGCCATCGCACCAGGCCTGAAATAGCGTTTTATCATTCGGAAATGGCAACGTTTCATATTCAGTTTTATATGCCCGGCCAGCCGCGACATGCGGGTGATGATGCAAAATCTGCATATAAAAATCACGCCAAATCAGTTCGCTGAGCCATGTCAGTGCGCCGGTATCGGCGGCATGCATCGCTTCACGTGCCAGATGCCGAATGGAAACCGTGCCAAATCGCAAATGAACTGATAAATATGAAACACCCTTAATAGCAGGATAATCACGCGCATCTTTGTAGCGGTACATGCGGTTTTTGAAATCTTCAAATAGGCGTAAGCCGCCACTCATGCCGGTGGGCAGACGCATGCTTGCCAGATTGGTACGTTTAAAGCCCATGCTTTCCAAGCTGGGTAATTCACTCGTCGCTGGCCTGGCCAAGTTTGTTATGTAATCATCAACAGCATATGGTTTAACATAAAAATCATTGACGGTTTTTAACCACATATTTTTATATGGGGTAAAGACGCCATAAGGCTTGCCGGTTTGGTTCAGTACCTCATCTTTTTCAAAAATAACCTGGTCTTTGTAATGATAAAAGTTGATGTTTAACTGCTGAAGTTGCTCGGCTACTTGCGCGTCACGGTTGATAGCGTCTGGTTCGTAATCATGATTGGTAAACACCGCATTCGCTTGCAGTGCGTGTGCAAGCTGTGGAATCTCGGTTTTTGCACTGCCGTGCAACACCACTAAATCGCCGCCTTTGACTTGCAGGGCGGTTTTTAGCTCGCATACACTTTCCCAGATAAACTCTACCCGGCGGTCGGCTTTGTTGTGCAGATGATCAAGTATGTCGGTATCAAACACAAAAGCGCAATATACTTGACTGGAGGTTTTAAGTGCATGGTAGAGCGCTGCATGGTCGTAATCGCGTAAATCCCGTCTGAACCAAACTAAAGATTTTGTATGGTTCGGTTTTGGAGGCATTGCCGGCATGGTTACTCGCGGTGATATGGATGATTGATAACGACCGAGTACGCGCGATAAAGTTGCTCGGCCAGTAGCACACGAACCATGGCATGTGGCAGTGTGAGTTTAGAAAGCGCCCATAGCCAGTCGGCTTTTTGTTTCACCGATGTATGCAAGCCATCTGCCCCGCCGATGATTAACGCCACATCACGGCCAGATGCCTGCCAGTCTTTAAACTTGTCTGCCAGTTGCAGCGTGGTGACTTCCTGGCCGCGTTCATCCAAAGCGATGCAATAGTCTTTACCTACGGCCTCTAAAATACGTTTTGCTTCAATGAGTTGGATGTTTTCTGTGCTATTGCCTGCGGCGCGCTTTTCGGGTTTGATGTCAATAATTTCAACGCTCGTTTCGCGTGGCATGCGTTTGGTGTATTCTGCACAAGCCGTTTCTACCCAGCTTGGCATTTTGTGGCCGACAGAGATAATGCGGAGTTTCAAAAAATCACCTCTCGTTGTTCCAGTTCTGCCAAAGTCGCTGCGGAACAGCTTTAAGTTGCTGAGGGGGCAATAATACAGTCAAAACGGCATTCACGGAGAGAGTACTATTGTGACAGAAGTCAGTATTCACATTGCCTGCATTTCAACTGAGCCTGGAATGCAGACGTAAAAATTGGTACATTGCCGGTCAGGCTTCAGGTTAAACTATTCAGGCTTAATATGCCCACGGCGATTTTCTGCTTCGCCCCATAATTGCTCTAAGTTGTAATAAGCACGGGTGGTTGGCACCATAATGTGCACGACAATGTCGTCCAGATCGACCAGCACCCATTCACCTTCTTTTTCACCTTCAGTGCCGCGGATATGGTAGCCTTTTTCTTTAAGCTTTTCGCGCACGTTATCTGCCACGGCCTTGGCTTGGCGGCTTGAGGTCGCGGATGCAACAATCATGTAGCTGGTCATGCTGGTGAGTTTCTGCACATCCATCACAGTAATGTCGAAGCCTTTAATATCTTCAATAGCGTCAACTACCGCGCGTTTCATGGTTTCTAAATAGGCTGCGTCTGATTTTGCAGTCTTTGATTTTACGGTATTTAAATCTTGTGTCATTTAAGCGGCCTGTGCTGGTATAGATTTGCGTTGAGATTGTATACGGTTTTTTTCATCCACATACACGAGTTGCGGGCTGAACTTTTCAAGTTCAATTTCGTGGTAAGTTGCGTAGCTGGCAATAATCAAAATATCGCCAGGCGCTGCTTTATGCGCGGCGGCCCCGTTGACAGAAATAATGCCTGAATTGCGTTCGCCTAATATGGCATAAGTGCTAAAACGCTCGCCATTGGTCACGTTATATAGGTGAATCTGTTCATATTCGCAGATGTTAGCTGCTTCGAGTAAAGTTTCATCAATCGCGCAACTGCCTTCATAATGCAGTTCGCTATGCGTAACATGTACGCGGTGCAACTTAGATTTAAGCATGGTTCTTTGCATGTGCTTAACCGATTGTAAAAAGGGAATGCATTATAGTCTTTTCAAGCACTTAGCGCAAAAAATCAATATTATCAATGAGTCTTGTACTGCCTAACCTGGCTGCAGCAAGCACTACCAGCTGTGTATCGCCAATTGTAGCGGGCGCTAAAGTGAGTGCAGAACGCACGGTAATATAATCGACCTGCCAGCCGTCGTTATTAAGCGTTTGCATGGCAGCTTGCGTGAGTGCATTAAAATCATCGTTTCCCTGTTGAATGTCGTGCACAATGTGCTTTAAGCATTGCTGCAACTGGGCGGCCTTTGTTTTTTGTTCGTCGCTGAAATAGCCGTTGCGTGAACTCATGGCTAAACCGCTAGCCTCGCGCATAGTCTCACCGGCAATAATTTCAATCGGTAAATTAAACTGTTTCACCAAATCTTTAATGATAAATAGTTGCTGAAAATCTTTTATACCAAACACCGCAACTTGCGGCATGACAATATTAAATAATTTCAACACTACCGTGGCAACGCCTGCGAAATGCCCTGGCCGAGACACGCCACAAAGCTCAGTAGCTATGAGCGGTGGTGAAATTGTCATGGATTGATTTAAACTGACGCCGTCAAAATCTGCATACATTTCAGCTACATCGGGTGCAAAAACAATATCAGCGCCAATCGCGTTAAGCTTTTCACAATCGGCTTCCAAAGTGCGCGGGTAACTCGCTAAATCTTCATTTACGCCAAACTGTAGCGGATTTACGAAAATGCTGACTACTGTACACTTGGCGTGTTGTTTGGCAAGCTCAACCAAGTGGATATGCCCCGCATGCAAGTTACCCATAGTGGGAACAAAACCAATGCTGGACTGGTTTTTAAGTGCATGTCTTAATTCGGCAATGCTATGGATTATTTGCATAAATTCGTCATTCTCGCGGAAGCGGAAATCCAGTTAAAGTGGTCAATCGCCTAGATTCTGGCCGGCACCAGAATAACAGCAAAAGGTTAGTAGCTATGTTCTTGTGCAGGAAAACTTTTATCTTTAACCGCCCGTACATAATTAGTAATGGCTTGCTGAATGCTGTTTGTATCCTGCAAAAAGTTTTTCACAAACCTAGGGCTTTTGAATTCACTGGGATCCTTGCCGGAAACCCCGGTATAAATACCCAATAAATCTTGTATCACCAACACTTGCCCACTGCAATCAACACCGGCACCGATGCCGATGGTAGGCGCCACAATGCTTTCTGTGATTTTTTTGGCCAGCGCCGCTGGCACCATTTCCAGTAATACAAAGCTTACGCCTGCATCACTCATGGCTTTTGCATCATTTAGAATCTGTTCGGCGGATGCTTCAGTTTTCCCCTGAATTCTGTAGCCACCAAGCTGGTTTACAGATTGCGGTGTAAAGCCTAAATGCGCACATACTGGAATACCGCGCTCAACCAGGTAACGTGCGGTTTCTACTTTGCTGCCACCGCCTTCAAATTTCACCATGTGCGCGCCAGATTTAATTAACCACACAGCATTTTTAAAAGCGGCTTCGTTATCATGTTCATAGCTGCCAAGTGGCATATCAGCCATAATTACCGTATTTGGCGCACCTGCAGATACACTTTTGGTGTGGTAAGTCATGTGGTGCATGCTGACGTTCAGGGTGTTTTCCGCACCTTGCAACACCATGCCGAGCGAGTCACCTACCAGCAAAATATCTACACCAGCCAATTCCATGAGTTTGGCAAAAGTGGAGTCGTAGCAGGTGAGCATGGCAATTTTTTCGCCAGAGGCAGCTTTTTTCTGAAGCTCTGTTAAATTGGGTCCGGTCAAATTGGGTGCTGTTGAATTCATTAAGGTGGCTTAATCAAAATTTGGATTAAAAAACTCGCGCTGACCTTTAATCTGCAAAATGCGGTTAAGCAGCAGATCAAGCGCGCTATCATTCTTTAAAATATTGAGCTTTGCGTTATTCACAATCAGCACGGGCGAGGTGTCGTAATTGTGAAAAAACTCGCTGTAGGCATTGGCCAATCGCTCTAAGTATTCGCGCGGAATATCTTGTTCATAGCTTACACTACGCTCTTCAACCCGCTCTACCAGCGCATCTACAGGCGTTTGCAGGTAAATCACCAGGTCGGGCTTAGGGGCTTTCAATTGCAAGTGCTGATAAATCTGATGGTATAACGCATACTCTTCATCATCTAAATTCAGCCGCGCAAATATCGGGTCTTTTTCTAAAAAAAAGTCAGCGATGACTGGTTTGGCAAACATGTCGCGCTGGTTTAAATCAGCAATCTGGCTGGCGCGCTGAAACAAAAAAAACAGCTGGGTTGGTAATGCGTAACGCTGGGCGTCCTGATAAAAACGTGGCAAAAACGGGTTGGCCTCAGCTTTTTCAGATAAGTAATCCACAGGAAATTTATCTGCCAGCATGCGTGCCAGCGTAGTTTTTCCG
>PHCL01000111.1 GCA_002842195.1 Betaproteobacteria bacterium HGW-Betaproteobacteria-20
CATTTTTTAAGTGCGACCACGATTGCGGAGGTTGTTACATCGATAGCACGACCAGATTCAGCCTTAGTGAGACTGGCACTTGATAACAGCCATAAAAAACCAGCAGTTGCTGGTTTTTTATGGCTGGATTTCATGCTAAGCACGGCATCTAGCGGCTTAAAAGTTGCTAGATACCGACCTTCGTCGGCATGAAGTTTAGGGTTTAGACTTTTTGATAAACCTCAGAACCCTTTTTCACAAACTCAATAGCTTTTTCCTGCATACCCTTAGTGAGGGCTTCTTGCTCTGAAACGCCTTTTTCGGCAGCGTAGTCACGTACATCTTGTGATATTTTCATTGAGCAGAAATGTGGCCCGCACATTGAGCAGAAATGCGCTTGTTTCGCGCCTTCTTGTGGCAGGGTTTCATCGTGGAATTCTTTGGCTTTTTCTGGGTCCAGGCCCAGGTTAAATTGGTCATCCCAGCGGAATTCAAAGCGCGCTTTGCTTAATGCGTTGTCGCGGATTTGTGCGCCTGGGTGACCTTTGGCTAAATCTGCCGCGTGGGCAGCGATTTTGTAGGTGATGATGCCTACGCGCACGTCTTCTTTGTCTGGTAAACCTAAGTGTTCTTTAGGGGTTACATAACAAAGCATTGCACAGCCGTACCAGCCTATCATCGCAGCACCGATACCTGAAGTAATATGGTCATAGCCTGGGGCGATATCGGTAGTTAATGGGCCCAATGTGTAGAACGGTGCCTCACCGCAATGCTCTAATTGCAATTCCATATTTTCTTTAATTAAATGCATCGGCACGTGGCCTGGGCCTTCGATCATGCATTGCACGTCGTGCTTCCAGGCGATTTGTGTCAGTTCACCCAGTGTGATGAGTTCGGCAAATTGTGCCTCATCGTTGGCGTCGTAAATTGAGCCTGGGCGTAGGCCGTCACCTAAGCTAAAACTTACGTCATAGGCTTTCATGATTTCGCAGATGTCTTCAAAATGCTCGTATAAGAAGCTTTCTTTATGATGTGCTAAACACCATTTGGCCATAATCGAGCCACCGCGGGACACAATGCCAGTCATGCGTTTTGCGGTCATCGGGATGTAAGCCAAGCGTACACCGGCATGAATGGTGAAGTAATCCACACCTTGTTCAGCTTGCTCAATTAACGTATCGCGGAAAATTTCCCAGGTTAAATCTTCAGCCTTGCCATCGACTTTTTCTAAAGCCTGGTAGATCGGTACGGTGCCGATTGGCACTGGAGAATTGCGGATAATCCACTCGCGGGTTTCATGTATATTTTTACCTGTTGATAAATCCATCACGGTGTCGCCGCCCCAACGCGTACTCCACACCATTTTCTCCACTTCTTCACTGATTGATGAACCAAGCGCTGAGTTGCCTATGTTAGCATTGATTTTTACCAGGAAGTTGCGGCCAATAATCATCGGCTCGATTTCAGGGTGGTTGATGTTCATTGGAATGATGGCACGTCCACGGGCGACTTCATCACGCACAAATTCCGGCGTGATTACTTTTGGAATGGCTGCGCCAAAATCATGGCCTTTGTGCTGTGTTTGCAGCAGATCACTCATGTGCTCGCGGCGTTGATTTTCACGAATCGCGATATATTCCATTTCAGGTGTGATTATGCCTTTGCGTGCGTAATGCATTTGACTGACGTTAGCCCCGGCCTTGCCGCGGCGTGGTAAACGCAGCAAATTAAAGCGCATCTCTGCCAATTCAGGGTCGATTTTACGCGCTTGCCCAAATGCTGAACTTGGGCCATCTAACTGCTCGGTATCGTTACGCTCTTCAATCCATTTGGCGCGCAAAGCTGGCAAGCCACTACGAATATCAATGGCGATGCTTGGGTCAGTATAAGGTCCGCTGGTGTCATATACCATGACAGGGGGATTTTTTTCCGCGCCAAACATCGAAGGCGTATCACTTAAGCTAATCTCACGAAATGGCACCTGAATATCAGGGCGTGAACCTTGAATGTAGACTTTGCGTGAGTTAGCAAAGGAAAGTTTGGTGGCTGGGTCAATTTCCGCAGTTTCGCTCACGAATTTTGTAAGATTTTTTTGCAGATTTTTATCGGTGGCGTTCATGGTACGTTCCTATATATTTGTTCAAACATAGGAAAGTATTAGATGTATTCACTACTTTTGGATTGTAGGAAACATCGCATGCTTTCCTACGGCGGCATAACCCGCGTCAGGTTCAAAGGGTGTTTCTCACTACTGTTTCAGCGCAAGCTTACTTGAATAGACCCCTAGCAATAGACGAAAATTACGCTAAAACGATAATAAAAGCAAGTGGTTATGCTTAAGAGCAGCCGAAAATTAAAATTGTAAATAATGGTTGCTAAACATAAGTATTATTTGTGGTTCTTGTTATAATAAAAGCCTTAATCAAAAGTATCATAACTAAAGTGGGTGGTTTATGGCTTTAATTCTTTATCTTCTTTATTACTTGACCGCTATCGTCGCGTTGTTTTTTCATTTCACCGGGCAATTAGAGCGCTGGGGCATGGAATGGGTCATCATAGTGTTAGCCGTGACGGTTTTCCCGGTGGTACTGTATCTGTAGTTTAAAAAATCTGTAGTTTAAATAATCATTTATTAGGCACCCATACCTTAAATTTCTTATTCGCACTTAGGCCACACAATGACAAGATTGATTTTCAATCAATAGGTGTTGGCTAGCGTGACGCTTTACCTAAAAAATCTCTAGCTAATGCAGTTTGTTTTTTTAGTCCTATATTGACCAATTTCGGCGCTACTCCATTGAGCCAGGCAAATAATGATTGTGGCTGACCGACAAATACTTCTTGTTTCTCTTGTTCTAAAGCGTTTACTACAATGTTTGCTACATGTTCAGGTGAGTCCATTGTGTTCCCTGATTTTTCATACATTGCGGTGGCGTTTGCGTCATTCATTGCAGTTTTAATCCCACGCGGAGCAACGTAAGTTACGCCAATGCCGGCATCAAGCAGCTCGCGACGTAACGCTTGCGAAAAGCCATGCACAGCGAATTTGCTCGCACAATAAGTGGCGTAGTGTGGAAAACCTAATGAGCCAAAAATAGAGCCTATAAATACAAAGTGCCCTTGGTTTTTAGCCAAAAATTGCGGAATCACTGCGCGCGTAAGTTGTATAAGCGCGGTGACATTGGTGTTAATCATTTGTGCAATACGTTCATCTGGCTGGTGTTGAAACTCAACAAAATCGAGAACCCCCGCAATGTTAATCAGGATGTCAATATCACCCAGCGCAAGTTTTGCCTCATTAGCAACACGCTGCGCTGTGCCGGTTATATCAAAATCAGCGACAATGCCTATATGTTCGCCATTGTTGGCGACCAGTGTTTTTTTAAGGCTGGCGAGCTTTTCTGCGCTACGACCGACCAGCGCGAGTCTTGCTCCTTTAGCTGCTAATAAAAGCGCAATAGGCTGGCCGATGCCGCCCGTTGCACCTGTGAGTAGAATACGTTTACCGTTAAGTTGCATGGCATTTTCCTCAATGCATAGTACGTGTTTCAATGTCTCTGAATATATCACCATACAGCTTATAAAAAACTTTTGCACTGTGAATAATCATCGCTTGGTCATTTTTATCGGTCACTTGGTTCATCAAGCTTTCATAAAATGACACATGGCAAATATCAAGCGAGCCGTGTGAAAGCAAATAACTAAAGGCTTTTTTGGGCAAGTTTAAGTTGGTCATTAATTTTTCACCTGCTTGCGTGGCCACGGCAGTACTTGTGCCTTCAAGCACCAATACCATGCCAAAAAACCCAATGGGGTTGACGCGATGAATCATGTCGTAAGCATAGGCAATCATCACTTCAGTGGCTTGACTAGCTGCGGGTTGTGCCGTTTTACTCATACGCACGGCTTCTTTATCACCGCCACACTCGGCAATGTCATTCAACACCCATTCCTGATGCCCCATTTCTTCTTCAATATATTCGCCAATAGCGGTGCGCAGCCATTCATAATGCGCGGGTAAGCGCCCGCCGCATGCCATCAGCAATGGTGTGGTGTGTTTCACATGATGGTAGGCTTGTGTTAAAAAAGCCATATAGGTGGCAAGGGAGAGCTTGCCTATTGCGCCCTGCGTAATTAGCGGTAAACGCAATAAATCTTTGCGTTCTGCCTCGGTTGCTTGCAGTAGTTTGTCATAAAAAGCCATGTTTAATCCTTATTTAACTTGTATAAAGTGCGTTTATTTTATCTTGGTAATATCGCCATATCATGTCGCGTTTTAACCGTCCGTTTGGCGTGACTTGTTGATTGCTAACGCTAAATGGCGCATCTGCTGTAAGCCATTTAGTAACACGGGCATAATCTGGCAAGTGCTGATTAAAAGTAGTAATGGCAGCGTAAATTTGTGCTGCATTTGTATTTGGCTGCGGCACAATGACTGCTACGTTCCAGGGTTTGGCCTCACCAAATAAGCAAGCCTGGGTGATAAGAGGTGAATTGGTGAGTTCCCGCTCTACCCATTCTGGCGAAACATTACGCCCGAACGAGGTAATAAAGATGTTTTTTTTACGTCCGTTAATAAACAAATAACCGTCTTCATCCAGGTAGCCGATATCGCCCGTGTGGATAAAGCCATCTTCACTTTCTAAAGCTGGTTCACCGGTATAGGCCAGCAAACTCGCTCCTCGGACTAAAATTTCATGGTCACTTGAAAATTTTAAAGCAAGATGCGGCAATGGCTTGCCGACACTGCCGATTTTATTGGCGTCCAAGCTGTTAAGTGCGACCACTGAAGCACTCTCTGAAAGACCATAGCCTTCAAAGACAGGTAATTTTATTTGCATGGCACGCTGCAATAACTGCGGCGAAACCGATGCGCCACCTACTGCCAAAAAGCGCAGATGCGGTAAATGTAGTGCACCAGACTCCAGTACAGAAATTAAAGCGTGTAGTAGCTCCGGGATCAAAATGGCCGTACTCGCCTGGCTTTGCGTGAGTGCCGCATGCATTTTTTGAATATTTAGCGTACTACCGTTTAGCCCTACGGTATCAGCAGATAACAAGTGTATGGTCGCGCCGGCCAGTAATGAGGCATAAACCCCTGCGACATTTTCTAACAATGTAGAGAGTGATAACACGCATAAGTGGCGGTCTTCTGTGCTTAAATTAGTCGCCATGCTAATTGATTTAGCCACTTGCAGCATTGCATCCATGCTTAAACACACGCCCTTGGGGTTGCCAGTAGTGCCTGATGTATATGTGACTTTAGCGGTATCTGCGGGTAGTTTTTTATGGGGAGTTGTTAAGTGAAATATAGCCAGCGTGTTATTCGCGACATCCAATGTTGATTTGTTTACTATAAGGTCACTAAAAATTGTTTCAAAATTTGCCGGGTTATCCGTAATCAGCACATTTGCCCCTGCATCTAATATTGCATGCCGCATTTGTGCGCCTGAAAAAAAAGCCGGTAATGGCACAAGTGGGATTTTGTTTGCCATCGC
>PHCL01000112.1 GCA_002842195.1 Betaproteobacteria bacterium HGW-Betaproteobacteria-20
GTGATCGTAGCCATCGACCCGCGCTACTTCCGCCCAACCGAAGTGGAAACCCTACTGGGCGACCCCAGCAAAGCGAAACAAGCGCTGGGCTGGGTGCCAGAACTAACGGTGCAGGAAATGTGTTCGGAAATGGTCGCAACAGATCTGACCGAAGCAAAGCTTCAAGCACACCTCAGGAGTCAAGGGTTCAAATCTATCGTTTCAAATTCGAACAACTAAACACCTGTCTCGTGAGCGAATAGTTCATGCAAAGAACTCTTAACTACGCCCAAATAAAGCGGCTGACATGGCAAAACTGCCCTCGCAAAATTAGTTGAGAAGGAAACGAACTTGCACCGCAATACCAAAATTGCAGTTTTGATCGATCAAGGGCTCCTAAGCGTCGGAAATTTTCTTACTACCGTCATCTGCGCGCGCATTCTGACTCGACAGGAATTCGCCATATTCTCTGAATATTGGCTCATGGTGCTATTCACGAATAGCATCGTAACTGCAGCCATCATATTTCCAATGGCATCTGAATTTTCGAGAATTCAAGACAACAAGCAAAAAGAATATCTTGCAGGGATATTTATAAACACATTCGCAATCGTCTCCCTCGCATCATTGGGCATAGCAATCTATCACTATGCCACTCGTTACGACAGCGGGGCAACTAGCTCCACCGCGCTATTGGCAGGGGTGATTGCTATAGTTGGATTCAACATTAATGAAGTAGCGCGAAAGGTAATGCAACTGCAATCAAGGGTTGGAACATTGGTTGGCGCCAGCACAATGACAAATTCCCTTCGAATAATATCACTGGGCGCACTTTGGCTAACAGACCACCTGACGTCAGAAACCGCACTTCTTTGCGTCGGGGCTGCTTCAGCACTTGGCATTCTCCCACTAAGTCGAATTATCAAAAGCGCCAATTATGCTTCAGCAAAATACGCTCTATCCATAAATATGCCATCCGCAAAATGGCTTGTGCCATCAGGACTAATGCAATGGACTACAATATATAGCTATCTAATTGCCGTCGCACAAAGCGCGAACTATTCGGCGCTTAGTGAGCTAAGGGCAACACAAAACTTGGCGACAATCATAAATCCAATAATTCAATCGCTTGAGAGCATCCAATCCATTCAGATAGCAAAGACCGTAGCGCAAGCCGGCTACACACAAGTGCACAAAGAGAGACTGAAGCTTTTCGCACCGGGCATCGCAGCGCTAGCAATTACACCACTAATTTTCGGGTTCTCAGATCAATTAATGCAGATGGTATACGGTTCGCAATACAAAAATGCTGGCAACACATTAACTGCGATGTGGCTTCTCCAAGTCATAACTCTTCTCTCTATTCCAATTCGAGCAACATTAAGAGCCACTGGTCACAGCAAATTATGGTTTAACGCCTACCTAACTGTATCATTCGTAGCAACACCAGCAGCAATATATCTTGCGCACCGAGGCGCCGAATCAATTGCCTACTCAATGGCAGGAACAGCCTTGGCTATCTTTGCCGCATCTGCTATTTTGGCAAAATATAAACTCGCACAACGATGACAGACTCAAAGACTGAATACGCTGACCTGCTTAAGATGTTGAACCCAAAGGTTCATCACTTGATTGATAAGTCCATTGCCGTCGAGGTAAAAAAAGCGAGAGCAAACACCCTACTATCTCAAGATAGACTAGATTTAATACCAAAAATTCTTTATGCGCTAGACAAGAAGAATGCGCGGAGCAACAATTGGCACACTGAGGGATACCTGCGACACATACAGCATCTCAATGGCTTTGTTGAGAATGACGGCTCAGGCAAGGTGGGAAGAGATGAATTCATATCGACATATGACGGAATAATTGAATCGCTGAAGGAAAATCATGGGTTCATTAAAAGGCCAATCGTACTGTCTCGCGGAAGACTGATTGATGGCGCACATAGACTCGCAGCGGCAATCGCGTTTGATCTGGAGGTTCCTTTCATCGAAGTCGGCGATGTCGGCGCCGTAAATCTGAATTCAGAAGCCCTACTATATACTGGAATTCCCCCCGATTACGTCAACTATTGGATATCGCGATACATTCGGCTTCGCGTAAACACCCGTTTTGCCATCGTCTGGCCTACGGCGGAAGGGCACGATGAAAAGCTGGAAACGATCTTTAAGAATCGTTGCTCAATAGTCACTAACATAAACCAAAACTTAACAGATCTTGGCAAGCTCAATTTGGTTCGCTTTGCCTACAAAACTGAAAGCTGGCTTGGCGACGCCAAAGATGGGTACTCTGGTGCTAAGAATAAGACAGCATGGTGCTTTGGAAAATCCGGGCCAGTTCGCTTCTTCCTTCTAGAAGGAACACCGGACTGGATCGAATTAAAAAATGAAGTCAGAACCATATTCAACGTCGATAAAAGCTCCATCCACATAAACGACACACACGAAGAAACAATAGCATTGGCCGAATTAATTTTTAACAAAAATGGATTCCGCCATTTAAACCATCAAGTTCCTCAGGACTTTAACTGGTTTACCGAGCTAAAAGAGGCTTTCGAAAAGTGGGCCAAGTCCGCAATGCAAGACCCGTTAGATTATTGCCTGATTGGAAGTGGCGTTCTTGCGGCATACGGAATTCGCGAACCCAGGGACATCGACTTTATCTGCCTTGACCATTGCATCAAAGAGGGCCCAGTTAAAGAGATTGACTGGCATCCATCCGAAGACAGTTGGGGCCATTCATCCACAGAGATCATTGAAGACCCTCGTCTTCATTTCATCCTTGATGGCCTTAAATACATGACTCCGGAGTTGCTCATCAAGCAAAAAATGCTCCGCAACGAAGAGAAGGATCGTGCAGATGTTCAAGCGCTAAACGCCGCTCTTTCCGGCTCTCCAAAGCCATATCGAAGACCGATAACGCTAGGTAGCATCAAAGGAGTAGTCAAGTTCCACGCGCTACGTGTTCGCTACTATCTTCGAAGGATAGCGAGCTCAATATAGCCTACAAGCTCTCAAACTGGATTCACCCTGTCAACCCCTTAGCTACAGAATAAAATTAGGCATACAAGTTCAAAATGCCACAGTTTAATTCCTCTTTTATTTCGTCTATAAGACAGCTAAAAGAAGGTCTAATGCAGTTCAAATAGAGCAAAAACCTGTATGCATCCAAAATATGCGTCGCTATACACTTTTGTATTCGCACTCCTCGGGTTGGCCGGAATTATTTCAATTCATGGAAACAATGTTTCCCCAGTAAGCGCCATTTTTGAGTTACTCATATTCTCCTCTCCCGTATTTCTCAAGCTCCGCTTCAGGAGATCATCACTAGCAATAGCAGGATGCATTGCCGTATATATCTTTGGATCGTTCATTTTGGCGGTGATGATCCGAGGCGCCGACATTTTTGATTTCTTAGTGATCTACAAAGCGCTAATATATTTTTTGATCTTATTGATTTTTGTAGATAAGAAGATTTTCAACAAAGAGTCAATCACAAAGATTTTCTGGCTGGTAGCCACAATGATGGCGATTAAGTATAGCTATACATTTGGACTGGCGATTAGTGACAGGCCGGCATTATATCGCGAGAACAACTTTGAGCTCATGTTCTTAGCCCTTGTTTTTTATCTCAAATTTGTCATTCATAACAGTACGACATGGAAAGAGCAACTGATTATTTTGTTAATATTTGCACTATCTGGATCACGATCGGGTATTTTGATTTTATTTGTTGTTTTATTCGGAATACATTTTGACAAAATCTCCGCGCGAAGGATATTAGTTGGCCTCATTGTAGTCGCCGCCTCTGGCTTTCTTGCATATCTAATTGTGATGTCCAGAATGTCCGATCAGGGAATTGAAGGAATTGATCGATTGAATTTTCTAAGTAAGTTTCTCGATGAAACTAACTCGTGGGGGTTTATCGATTGGATGATCGGATCCAATCGGATTACTCCACTTTCAGAAGCCACCTGCACGGCACTTAGCTACTACTCAGAGCTGTTTAGCTATAGCGGCGACTCATCATGCTATTCGGTGGTTTTCCACTCTTTCATTCTTCGCGCAATTTTCGATCACGGCGCAATCGGGGTCCTTTTTATGGTTTGGTTTATCTATTGGATTTTACAAACTTCAATTTTTTCAAGGAAGGACGCGCTGATTGTGATAGCGATCGCGCTCCTTAATGGATTTTCTGTTTCATCCATAAATAGCTACTTTTTCACGATGGCGCTAATGCTTTACATCTCATTCGACAATCGAAATCTTGAGAGAATTGACAAAAATTGCGTATTTTAGTTTTTATCCTCACATCATTTCAAAGTTAATTGAGTTTTCAACCCTCCTCAATTTCTCTAAAGCGACAAACATTTTAGTATGTGACCTTATGAATTCAAACGATTTAATAAGTCCGAACACTTCCAATCCAAAAGAAGGTGGGGCAAGTTTTTCCTTTCTCAATCGAGTCATTCGCGCCATCTGGATCGTGGTTTGGTTTATCTTCTGCAGGTGGACTCCGACCTACTTTTTCGGATGGCGGAGACTGTTTCTATCATTTTTTGGAGCACAAATTTCAAAGAGTGCGAGAGTGTATTCCAGTGTGAATATTTGGCTGCCGAAAAATGTCACGATGGAGGAGCACTCTTGCTTAGGCCCCGAAGTAAATTGCTATTCTATGGGGCATATTCATATTGGCGCATACGCTACTGTAAGTCAACGCGCCGTTTTGTGTGCAGGTACGCACGACATTGACAATTCCGATTTTCAACTCGTGGTGAAACCAATAATCATAGGCTCTGAGGCTTGGGTTGCAGCCGAAGCCTTTGTTGGCCCCGGTGTAACTATTGCACCAAATTCAGTTATTGGCGCTCGCTGTGTTATTTTTTGCGACACAGTAACTAACGGCGTGTACGCTGGCAATCCTGCAAAGTTTATTCGATATAGGAATATTTAGAATGATCGATTTGTCAGTTGTTATCTTGACGCACAACGAAGAGATTCATCTACATCGCGCCCTTAAATCTATTTCGAGGATTGCAAAAAGGGTTTTCATTATTGACTCAGGATCAACCGATGCGTCCTGTGAAATCGCGCGCACTCATGGCGCAATCGTGCTAAAGCATGGCTTCATCAACTATGCACAACAGTTTCAGTGGGGTATCGAAAATGCGCAGATCGACACCGAGTGGGTAATGCGTTTAGATGCAGATGAAATTATTGAGGATGATTTAGCACAAGAGTTATTAAACAGGGTCCCCGGCTTGGCGCCCGATGTTGTTGGAATCAATTTGGATCGAAAGCATATTTTCATGGATCGATGGGTCCGACATGGGGGTCGTTTTCCACTGCGTCTTCTCCGTATCTGGCGGCATGGGAAGGGGCGCATTGAAGATCGCTGGATGGACGAGCATATGGTCGTATGGGGCGGGCGCACGGTGAATTTTTCTGGCGGATTCGCTGATCACAATTTG
>PHCL01000113.1 GCA_002842195.1 Betaproteobacteria bacterium HGW-Betaproteobacteria-20
CCACTGCGGCTGTAAATTTGCGAATTAATGCCGACCACTTCACCATTTAAATTGAACAAAGGACCGCCTGAGTTACCAGGGTTAATAGCCACGTCGGTCTGAATGAACGGCACAAAGTTTTCTTGCGGCAACGCACGACCCTTGGCACTGACGATACCCGCTGTCATGGTGTTCTCCAAACCGAATGGTGAGCCGATTGCCGCCACCCACTCGCCGACTTTCAGCTTAGCCGGGTCGCCAATAGTCACCTTTGGTAAACCAGTGGCTTCAATTTTCACTAGCGCTACATCTGTACGTTTATCAACGCCAATAATTTTGGCTTTAAATTCACGCTTGTCTGACAACTTAACAATCACTTCATCTGCCGCATTCACCACGTGCGCATTGGTTAAAATATAACCATCGCTACTGATAATGAAGCCTGACCCTAAAGATTGTGACTTATAATCGGGTTGTGCGCCGCCATTTTGCCCAGGCATACCAGGAATATTAGGAATACCGAATCGCTTAAAAAACTCCTGCAGCTGTTCATTGTCCTCCATGCCAGAAAACGGCGAGACTGCATCGGCACGTATATTTTGCGTTACGCTAATATTCACAACTTCCGCGCCATGTTGTTCAGCAAGCACGGTAAAGTCCGGCAGGTCTTTTGCATAAGCACCGGGGTTGATACTAACAATCAAGCTTAGTCCAATTACAGCAATCCATTTTTTAAACATCTAGTTACCTCGTTTAATTTTTAGAAATATGATGATACTTAACAACATTTATTTAGAACGTTAATTTTTGTAAGCGCAGAATGTATATTTGGGTTATACAAGCTATTTTCAAGCACTATTTAGTCTTCTGCACGGCGTAAAATCACCGCCTGATATTTTTTACTATATGCGATCCCAGATTGATTACGGCCGATTAAATGGCCTTTTACCCACAAAAATCCCAGTACCAGCCCTAATGCTGCGCCCAGAATTACATAAAATTGATTGCTGAAAAAATAATTCGCCAATACTGTGCCGACCAGCAAGCCAATTAAAGGCACTACATATAAATAAAATGCCGAACTTAACACCGCGTGTTCATCTATGCCCACCACAACGCTGTCACCCACATGTGCATTGACCGGATTTTCGGCTGTAAAGGCATGGTGGCTATGCCCAAGTAACTTACCCCAGGTGGCATTGCCGCAACCACGCTTTTGCCCGCACAGGCTACAAGCGGTGCGCCGCTCTATTTCAAGGGTGGCCTGGGTGCCTGCACGCGCTGTGACGATGGCATATTCTTCAATCATGGTGGTAGGTTATTACTTTTAAAGGGGGTTTATATTAGTAGAAGTGTAACTATTCGCCTGTCGCAATCATAGCCTGTTGAATATTTATTTGACAAATACTACGGCATTGGCAATTTGAGCCACGGTGGCTTCTGGCACTTCACCCAAAACGGTAACTTGCAGAAAGCCTGCAACATTTGAGTAAAAACTGGTATTGCCAACTACACTACGACCTACTCTGGGTTTAACGCCTTTAGCCATAGGTTCAATAAACAAAGAAACTGAAGCTAAGCCATCTGAAAATATCACATGTGTGACAGGGAAGGATTTGCCGTTCACCGTGCGCAACATCTGGTCTACCTTGTGATAGCCTGCAGGCAACTCATTCAGCATCCAGTGCGGGCTGGGATTATTATCAACTTGTGCGGGAGCTTCGTCTTCCATCACATAGCGTTTTTGCGCATCAATCTTAGGTTTAAACCAGTCTAAATCGACATTATTCATCAAACCCAATTGGTTAAACGCAATACTGTCCATCATTTCATTTTTACTATTCACCATCATGGATTTCAATAACAAACCATATTCAATATCAACCCAGAATTTGTAACCGTAGCGTAAGTTATCTTTGGGTTCTAAAAACAACACCTGTGCCTGACGGTCAGCCACACGTTCAATTTCGCCAGCGCGCAGTGAATAACTGGCTTTGATTGCATCCAGGTTGGTAGGCAGAATTGCAGGGAACATATTTTGCCCACGGCGTTTTTCAATCACTACTTTTTCGTCTTTAGGGTTGTAAATAACTAAATCACCGCCTCGGCTAAGCACTTCTCGCGGTGCGCCATCCAGCACCACATTGTGTGAAAACTCATCTTGTCCATTGAACAGATGTTTGATTTGCACGGATCTGGAATGTTGCCCGGACTGACATACGAATATGCCCTGGTAACTAAGCGCACGCGCCGCCACTGCGGCTTTTTGCAATATTTGCCACGCATCTTCGTCGCTAGCAGCTTGTGCGCTCAGTGTTGCAGTCAGCGTTGTAATGCCAAATAAGCTGATTAAAAGAAAACGTAACACTCGCATTATTTTGCGTAACTCGCTGCTTGAATATAATATGAACTGCCGGTTGGTGCAGAGGCTTGATGCGCCATGAGATATTCTGCCGGTATGGTTACTTCAGTCGCAACAGCCAGGTTGGCTGCCGTTTGTGCATTTTCAGCCTGTGCAACCTGCACAGGTGCGCCATCGTTGCTGACTTGTGTTTGCAACACCATATAACCCACCATCGTTACTGCAGCCAATGAAGCTGCGATGGACCAGGTGGCGGGTAACTTACTTTTGACAGCGAGTGTTTGTGCGCCGGCTTGCGTAGTATCTACCTGACCTTGATTGATTAACGCCGCATTAGGTGACAATGCCGTAGGTTCCAGCTCAATTTTTTGCATTAACTTTTGTTTAAAGCCTGGGCTCAAGGTCGCCGCACCGCGCATGGCATCACCGATTAAATGATAATGACTCCAGGCCTCAGTCGCGTGACCGTTGGACTGCATGGCAGCCATTAAATGCGCGGCATCTTCCAGCGCAATTTCATCGTCAATCAGTGCAGATATCTGTTCGTTCATTTCATGCCCCTAAAACTGGTACTTCACATTAAATTATATTTTTTTTAAATTACATTTTTTCTGAATTATATTTTTCAGTTATATGGCTTTAAGTTACATTTTTACCGATTAAATTTTTCCTGATTTAAACTACCAGCGTTTATTATCCGGCGTATCTAATAATGGTTTTAATTTGAGCGAAATCGTGTCACGCGCCCTAAAAATACGTGACCTCACCGTACCGATTGGACAATTCATTATCGTCGCAATTTCTTCGTAACTAAGCCCTTCAATTTCACGCAGGGTAATGGCCGTGCGTAATTCTTCGGGCAAACCGGCTACGGTATCATTGACCGTTTGCGCAATTTGCTTGGTCATCATGGCGGACTCAGGCGTATCCATGGTACGCAACTCACCGCCGTCTTCAAAATTTTCCGCATCTTCAATGTCAATGCCAGTACTCACCGTCGGCCTGCGCCCCATGGAAACCAGGTAGTTTTTTGCGGTGTTAATACCAATGCGATATAACCAGGTATAAAACGCGCTGTCACCACGAAAATTAGGCAATGCCCGATAAGCCTTAATAAAAGTCTCTTGAACAATGTCTTCAATCTCGGCCTGATCGCGCACCATACGCGATAACAAACGTCCCAGTTTGCGTTGATACTTGTCAACCAGCATGCCGAAAGCTCGCTTGTCGCCACGCTGCGCGCGCAGAACAAGCTCATGGTCAATCTCGCGATTTCCAGATGAAGGATTAACGTTCACTACGCTTAGGTTCCCTGTTGGCCTAATTTGGCTATTAGTAAGTTCATTGATGTGTTTTTCGTTAATGCTTATTACACTAGGCGAAGTATAACCTCGCATAGCAGGTTGCACTAAACTTAGTTGCGTTAGCGATACTATTTTACCAAAATTTAACATGATGCTTTCCCCTGAACAACGCGTGAGTTTCATAAATAACGATAAAAAATACTATTTACTTCGTTTGTTAGCGACATCTATTGCCTTTTATGAAGACAACGCTACACTCTTGTTAGTTCCAACCAATGCATTCTCCGATTCAGCATTCATTAAAGAAATCATGGCAAACCATGCAACAATTTGACGTCCTCATTATCGGCAGCGGTCTGGCAGGCTTAACGGTTGCGCTGCGCACGGCGGCACACAAAAAAGTTTGTCTGGTAAGCAAACGTAGCATTAACGACTCCGCCAGCAATTGGGCGCAAGGCGGAATCGCTGCGGTATTAAATGACGATGACGCGATAGAAAATCATATTCAGGACACTCTGGTTGCAGGCGCAGGTTTATGCGATGAAGCCGTTACCAAAATGGTGGCAGAGCATGCCAAACAAGGCGTGGAATGGCTTATAGAGCAAGGCGTAGGCTTTACGCGCGAGCAGGATAATAGTGGCTACCATTTAACGCGTGAAGGCGGCCATAGCCACAGGCGCATTATTCATGCGGCGGATGCTACCGGTCATGCCGTGCAAATCACGCTCTCGGAAAAGGTAAAGCAGCACCCGAATATTACCGTGATGGAAAATCATATTGCGGTTGATTTAATCACCACAAAAAAACTTGCCAAGGGTAAAGCCACAAAAATTGAAACTGTTGGATCCAATACTGACGGAAATGCCTGCCTGGGTGCTTACGTGCTGGATAACAGTACAGGTAAAGTTATCACCATAGCCGCGCAAAATACCATTTTAGCCACTGGCGGCGCGGGCAAAGTATATCTTTACACCACCAATCCAGATGTCAGTACCGGCGATGGCATGGCCATGGCCTGGCGCGCAGGTTGCCGCCTGGCGAACATGGAATTTGTGCAATTTCACCCCACCTGTTTATATCACCCCCATGCAAAATCCTTTTTAATCAGTGAAGCCGTGCGTGGCGAAGGCGGTTTGTTAAAGCTGCCAGACGGCAGCAGATTCATGCCCGAGCACGACCTGCGCGAAGAGCTGGCCCCGCGCGACGTTGTAGCCCGTGCCATTGACTTTGAAATGAAAAAGCGCGGTATAGATTGCGTTTATTTGGATATTACCGACAAGCCACTGGTATTTATTCAGGAACATTTCCCTAATATTTATAAACGCTGTCTGGAATTAGGCATCGATATCAGCAAACAGCCCATTCCGGTGGTGCCAGCCGCACACTACACTTGCGGCGGCGTGATGACCGATGCTCAGGGCCGCACCGATATTACCAACCTGTACGCCATAGGCGAAACCGCCTGCACAGGCTTACACGGCGCTAATCGCCTAGCTAGCAACTCACTGCTTGAATGCCTGGTCTTTGGCCAGGCTGCGGCAACAGATATTTTAAGCCAGCCGGTAAAAACCTCACCGCAACTGCCTTACTGGGATGAGAGCCGTGTAACAGATGCAGATGAAGAAGTGCTGATTACCCACACTTGGGACGAACTGCGGCGCTTTATGTGGAACTACGTCGGCATCGTGCGCACCGATAAACGCCTAAGCCGCGCTTTGCACCGCATTCATATGTTACGTGATGAGGTAAACGA
>PHCL01000114.1 GCA_002842195.1 Betaproteobacteria bacterium HGW-Betaproteobacteria-20
ACCAGCGGCCACAAGCCTTTTGTTATCATGCTGGCCGGCGTTAATGGCGCAGGTAAAACCACCTCAATCGGTAAGCTCGCCAAACATTTTCAAAGCCAGGGAAAAAGCGTACTCATCGCTGCTGGCGACACCTTTAGAGCCGCAGCCCGCGAGCAATTGCAAATTTGGGGCGAGCGCAATAACGTACACGTCGTTGCACAAACCAGCGGCGATGCTGCGGCAGTGATGTTTGATGCCATCAACTCAGCGATTGCAAAAAATATTGACATCGTACTGGCCGATACCGCTGGCAGATTGCCCACGCAAATGCATTTAATGGAGGAAATTGCCAAAGTAAAACGCGTGATGGACAAAGCCCTGCCAGGCGCACCGCACGAGGTGCTATTGGTGCTAGACGCCAATACCGGCCAAAACGCCGTGACACAGGTAAAAACCTTTGACGACGCATTAGGCGTAACCGGTCTGGTGCTGAGCAAATTAGACGGCACCGCCAAAGGCGGCGTCATTGCTGCAATTGCTGAAGCGCGCCCTATTCCGATTCGTTATGTCGGCATCGGTGAAGCCATTGATGATTTACGGCCGTTCAATGCCAGTGAGTTTATTGATGCCATGATAGATTGATTATTTTTCGTTATCAAAAACCAAACCAGCGGCCTCAATGGTTCGACAAAACGCATTAAAATAACAAGAAATCTCCACGAGAGAAAAATGATGCTCTGAGAGCCTTTATTTACAAGGCTGACAGGCCGATGACTTGGAAGGCATGTTACAACACTAAACTATTGCAAACATAGCCGCGATGCAATCGCTTCGGCCACTTCGACAAGCCCGGTGACTAAAACTCAGTGGCCAAAGCTCAGGACAAGTGAAATGGAATCGATGGTATAACGTAACCTTGATGCTACTTCGCGACATGGCTGGTGAGCTTGTCGAACCATCAAGCCTACACAGCTCAACTTTCAAGCTTCACAAGTTTAATGATGCCACCTAAACCCCAAAATGAATTCGTAGCATTCGTCATTGAACAGATGTCCTTTGTGCACGGGCTACGGGTACGCGCCATGTTTAGTGGCCACGGTGTTTACCAGGACGACTGTATGTTCGCCATCATTGTTGACGAGCAATTGTTTTTCAAGGCTGATGCCAATGTGCGCACTGAATTTGAAGCCAAAGACTTGAAGCCATATACCTATGTTACGCGTGGCAAGTTGGTGGCAATGCAATACTTTGAAGCACCCCCTGAAGTCTTTGATGAAATCGATGAAATGCGCATTTGGGTGAATAAGGCTTTAACCGTAGCAAGGCGTGCCAGAAAAAATAAAGGGCTACCTTTTAAGTAGCCCTCATAGTCAGTTTGGTTTTAGTTTTAAGTTAGGCCTTAGATAAACGCTTATCAAAACGATATGTAAGTACGTCAGGCAAGTAGGTCGCAAGTACCAGCAACGCGGCAATCGCTAAAAATATCCAGCGTACTGAATAAGCCGTTACAAATTTTGCAGCTGGTGTTTGTGATTGAATAAACTCATAAAACTCAGGTTTATCCGCGCCTTCTATATATTGCCCTTTAATTTCACTCGTCATATCTTTCAGATGTTCAACATCTAATTTAGATAAAAAACGGTCGAACTCTGCATATGCCACAGGTGGATCTGGGTCATCCTTGCTCGCATCGTTATACATAATGCCGCCGCCGGCGCTTTCAGCGGCAGCATCCGTACCCCAATATCCCACCCATTTGTTATTAGCGTTGTAGCGTGGGATAGGCGCTGGCTCGTGGCCACCAACCCCCACAAAAATAACATTGTGACCAATACGAACATCACTGATATCCAACTTGTTAATACCGTTGGCTTTGGGTGCCTCGTCACCATCGGTAAAAAATAACATTTGCGCAGGAACATTAAGGTAATCAAAAATGCCCTCGGCAGACTTAACGCCAAAGGTCATGCGGCTATCACCTTTCCAGGCCATGCGCCATTCCAAATGTTCTATCGTATCGGTAATGATGTCAAAATTAGCACATACTTCTAGCGGCATAAATAGTAAGGCGACACTTTCTCCCGCAAATACGCCTACACTTGCATAGGTACCGCAGGGCGAAGTTTTCACTATTTCTTTCATAAGATGCTGTGTGTAAGCCAGCCGGCTGACTGTTTGATTATTCACCTTCGCATCTTCTGCATTCATGCTTTGCGATATATCGGCAAGCAACAAATAGTTATGCACTTCTTGTTTGAGCTGTATCTGTGGCTTTATTAAAGCCAGCAGTAAAAACAGGGATGCTAACACCAGCAACACTGTTTCATAATGCTCTTTTAAAGTTACAATCATTTTTCTCATGGTAATCCTTGCGGCAAATTACTAATTTCCATGCCTGATTGTTCTTTTGCTACCGCTTTCATATTCTTGGGTATCACCGACAGCAACAGGCTTAAGTTAAATTTAGCGGCTCTCGAAGTCGGCTCCAGCTTTAAAGCTTGTTCATAGGCTGTTTTTGCCTGCGTGTAGGCATACATAGCCTCTTCATGGATTGTGCCATCTGCATTCGTAGCTCTCTGTAGGCCTGAGCGAAACAGATTGTTGGCAATATTAAAATGAATGTGTGATTTTTGTTGTTGGCTGACTTCAAAGACCTTTTCCTGCTGTTTTTTTGGTGCCTCTAACAACTGGCCAAAGCCTTGTACGGCGTGTTTAAAGTGACCGGATTTACCTTGCTGATAAGCGTCAGCAAACTTTTTATGAAACGGGTAGCCATCATCATTCATCACTGCACCTGAACGCAATGCAAGATTCACTTTTCCGATTTTATTGTACTGATAAACTTCATAAGATGTCCCAATCAAGCCCACCAGTAATATCAAGCCCAATAGTTGGTTTTTGCGTTTTATTCGATTCTTCATTCATGCACCCTCAAATTCTTAATAATCAATATAAATATGCCTAATATCAATGAAAAAATAATGAATACCCTTGAGTAATCATAGCCAGCAATCGTTTCTGTATACTTAATGACTTTTTTCTCGCGTGCATCAATATCCTGAATTGCAGACTGCAAGGTTTCAGGGTTGTCTGCCTCGTAGGCCTTATACTTAAGATTTAAGGATTGAAAATATTTATGCAGCTGTATTGAATTGGGTTCTCGCTCTTCGTCATAGATTTCTTTAGAAAAAATGCTGGCATCCCCATCTTCACGCAGCACAATCCAGTAGATGCTCAAGTTGCGGCTTTTAAGGCGTTCGCTGAGTAAATATTTAACTCGCGGACTCAATTTCCCCGCACCATCTGAAAGCAAAATTATGGCGCGTGAACCTGTACTCTGAATTTTATCAAACAGGCCAACAGCTTCGGTTAAACCTGCGCCTATGTTGGTTTGACTCAAAGATGGGCTGGTGGCCGCGTCAATCGCAGCATGGATTGCATCACGATTTGTCGTAATTTTAATGCCGTATAAAGCCGAGTTGGTAAAACCGACTACACCCATCATATCATCCGGACGATGATCGATAAATCGTGTAATGAGTCGGCGCGCCGCATCCGTTTTTATTTCTGCCACATGCCCTGAAGAGTCGCCTGCAAAAGGATGATCCATACTCACACTGCGATCAATCACCATCACAGTTTGTGCGCCTTTACCCACTCGCTGTACTTTTTCATCAGAACCACGTGGTGACGCCAAGGCAACAACAATGCTGGCAAGTAGCAGCGCTGTAATCGCCTTAATTGCAAGATTTAGCCTGTCAGACAACTGGTCTTCAGGCATTATTTCCAGCCAGGTATAGACTCTGCCTTGATGGCTTTTAAGCCAGAATGGCAGCAGTGCGATGGGCAATAGGAGAAAAGCCCAGGGGTTTAGAATTTCCATTAAATACCCCGTTCACAATCACGTAACTGCTTGCTCAATAGCACCAAGTTATCAATCACTTTAGTGCTGTCACGTGCTTCAACAGCGTATAAAGACTGATTGGAGTAATTAAAAAACTGCTCAATCTCGCCTTTCATTTTACTAAAACTCGGGCGTAAGCTGACAAAATGATCAATATCACGGGCAAAAATGTTAGCGCCATAGTGTTTATTGAATGCCTGGTGAATATGAACCAAGCCCTGCTTCTCTTCTACCGGTGTTTTTACTGAAGTTTTAGATAATCGTTTTAATTGCCGATGTGCTTTTGCAAAAGCGCCCCCCATAAACGGTAGCCAATTGCCATCTGCATTCACATAAAGCAAAGCGAGTAAACTTGCTGCCAGCATGCTCAAAAATACAGCAAGTCGCGTTTGATGGGCGTTCATATCCACTAGCGGCGGCTTAACTTCAGGTTGTAAGTTTTTTTCTGCAACCTCGATGCCACCTATCGCTAAAGGTGAAAACCAAAAACTCCATGTTGGCAGGTCTATCGCCATTGCCTTCTCACCGCCCGTTAGCGTAAATTTTACTGCTGGCAATTGCATCACTGTCGGCGTACTGGTGTTGATGAAAGCTTGATAGCTTAGATTAACCGTATATAAAGTACGCGTTTTTTGTTGGTCGTTCTCTACGCTCACCTCTACCAATTCAATACCTTTATCTTTGCTACCTTTTTTAGGGAAGGCACTGGTTGACATTTGGTAGGGTACCGGCACTTCCAGCACAATTTTTCGGCTTAACTTATCACCAATGTGTACGCCGTAACTTTTGTCAGGATTGATAAGTGATACTATTTTTGCTTCAGTCGCGCTAGCGGCAGATTCCTGTGCGATTGTTACAGGCGCAGTAAATACTAGCTGTACTGATAATAGGCATGCCAGCAAATATGCTGGGGGAGTGATTTTTGAAATTAGTTTTTTCATTGGGATATATTTCACAGTGTCGTATTTTGTTCAAAATAATGCGTCAGGGTTTCTGGCTTATAATCTGCGTGCATAAAAAGTGCCGGGCTATCAAATTTTAGAAATAATTTTTCTAAAGCGTGCCTACGGTCATTGAACGCAGTGATAAATTTTGCCCTGACTTCATATCTAAAAAAGAGTGTCCGATTCAAGCCGGTTTCAGGGTCTATCATGGTGCCGAAGCCAAACTTGGGCAGTTTTTTGTACTCTTCATCATCCCATAACACAATGGGAATAACCTGATGGGCAGACATTGCGGTGAGTGTTTGCTCAATCACGCTCAGTGGCATATGGAAATCTGAAATCCAAAATACCAGACCTCTGCTTTGCCCAAGAAAATTAGGCACGTCAGTCACACCTTCTGACCCTACGCGCATGACGTGGTAGTCATGCAATTGCGCAATAGCCTCCGTTGATTGATGCAGGTTACGACTTAAGGGCAAAGTGTAGTCTTCCAGCACATGACTGTTGTACCCGATAAAACTGAATAAATCGCCCGTGTGATAGGCTG
>PHCL01000115.1 GCA_002842195.1 Betaproteobacteria bacterium HGW-Betaproteobacteria-20
GCATTGCAGGGTTACACCGCCAAGTTTTTACTGCGGCAATACCGGCTTCATCCAGACGTTTATAACCAGAACTCGCCTCCACTTTTACTGCTGTAATGCGACCCGTTTCATCTAACTCCACCCGCAATTTCACCTGCCCCTGCTCACCTTTACGACGTGATACTGCTGGGTAATTTGGCACTGAGCGTTGCGGGCAAGCGAGCGACAACTCAGATGGCAAAGTGACTGGTCCAGCAGGTTTGACGGGGACCTCAATCATTGGTTCTGCTGGTGCTTCTATCACAGGTTCTGGCAATGGTAGCGCGACCGGTTCGGTAGCTTGAGTTGCTGGCACCTCTGCTACTAAAACCGATGGGGGTTTTGGGCGTACGATAGGCTTAGGCTTAACTAGCTCCACCTTTTTTGGTGGTGGTTTAGGCGGCTTTGGTGGTGGAGGTTCTTCTGTTTTTGGCGGTAGAGGATTAATCAGATTTACAAACAAAGTTACTGCTTCTTGAGGTGGAGGAATTAACTTGTAGCTCCAAGCGCCATACAGCAAGGCACAGTGAAGTGCTAAAACCAGCAATAGGCCTATCAGTTTATTCCAATGATCCTCAGAAGTTGTGGCAGTCATTCTCATTCAGCAACGACTTGATTCAACCCAAGAAAACGTTTGGCGGCCGGAATATATCGCAACACCCATCGCTCTAGAAATAAAATGGCAAGCAGGCTAATTCCCAAAAAAGGTAACAGCACACCAAGCACCACGATAACCCCGATTAATGCATATGCATAGGATGGGCTTTCACGCATATTTGGAGCGCCTAGTACGCCTGGGATACGCCTGCGCCACCACAAAACGATTGCGCTTGCTGACAACAGAACAAGCCCCAATGCAGTCAACAACCCTAATAACTGATTGAACCAGCCAAACAGCTGACCCTCATGAATGGCAATGCCGTAACCGATAATACGGTCCAACAATGGCTTGTCGGCAAAGTTTTTGCTTGATTTAATCGCACCAGTGTTTGTATCAAGTACCAAGTTAACACGTAATGGTCTGTTTTGAGCATCTGAGCGTGCAGTCCATTCTGGCGATCTTTTAGATGG
The DNA here is from genome assembly GCA_002842195.1 of Betaproteobacteria bacterium HGW-Betaproteobacteria-20. Classification (GTDB taxonomy): domain Bacteria; phylum Pseudomonadota; class Gammaproteobacteria; order Burkholderiales; family Methylophilaceae; genus Methylotenera. The sequence goes on from PHCL01000115.1 coordinate 1,090, forward strand.
CGGCGAAATTAGTACTGGCGTGGCCAAACGCAATGGCTGAACTGTAGCAACATATAAATCCATGTGACTATAATCTAATACTGGTTGGCGCATTTTGCCTGTAATCTTATTATTTATGCCCTTTTGACCACCCTCATTAACGGCACCATGCTTATGGCCTACATGATCCGCATGTTCAGATTCATCACCAACTGCCATATTCATTTTTTGACGTTCAGCTAACTCTGATGTTCGACCTGTCGTCCAATCTTGCGGAACAACTTTGCCGGCATTTATTTGGCGCACTTCTTTCAACAATCCGCCCCACGACTTAGCCCATGGCATGCCTGATAACAAAAGAAACAAAGCAAAAAATGAAATCCAAAATCCTGTCACAGCATGTAAATCCCTCCACCACACTCGCCCGCTCTTATCTAACCGAGGATAAGCAATGCCAGCCAGACTTATAGCATTACGCGGCCACCATAGGTATAACCCTGTAATGAACATCACGATTGCCCATGAAGCAGCCAGTTCAACCAAATTGGAACCACGATCTCCCAGTAAAAGATTACCGTGTATACGGTGCACCAAACGCATTAATTTGTCATCCTCTTGCTCTATTTTAAGAATTTTCAAGGTTTGCGGATGCACGTAAACGCGAGTTAAATCTCTTTTTTGTCCCACCAGAATACGCACCGCCGAATGCGGCGTTTCCGGCAGTTCATAAGCATTAAGTACCGTGCCAGGAACGGCTGCAAGCGCTGCATTTACTTGCGCTACGGCGCTTTTCTGTACGCCAGTTATTGTAAGTTGGTCATAAGACTGGTCTAGTACGGCCTCAACCTGCGGCTTAAACAAGTAGATGGCACCTGTAATAGAAAGCACGAAAATAAATGGAATGCAAAACAGGCCGGCATAAAAATGCCAGCGCCAAATAGTATTGTAACCTGGCCATACACGTATTTTTTTCACTTAATATCTTTCTCCATACACGTCTCACTACCTAATACTAGCACCATCAATAATTAAACTTGGCATTCGCAAATAAAGTGCGTTGTGGATAAGGGTTAGGATTCACATAATATTTGTAGTTATTTAGATTGTTAATACCCACTGCCGCAGTCCATTGCTTATTAACTCTATACACAGCTTTTGTATCAAATACCGTGAATTTTGTGACTGTCGTTCCGTAGGTGTTCGGATTGGTCGTATTGTAAAGCAAATTTACCTCCTGATTACCGCTGTAACGACCAGCCAAGCTTAAGGATAGCTTATCATTTACATGATAAACACCTACAACAGTCACTCGCCAATCAGGAATACGTGGCTGATCTTTACCTTCTGTGAATGGATTTTTATCATTCTTGACAATTTCAGAATCAACATAAGTTGCGCTGGCCGTTAAGTCAAAACCGTTAATCCACAAATCATTCATCTGCAGCGCAGTTTCAATGCCCTTGGTACGAATTTTATCCACATTCTGAATGCTCGAAATACTAGTTCCTGGAATCGTTGTGGTGTCCGTCTGCGAAATCAGCGCATCGCGTTTGTCCTCATAAAACAAAGAGGTGCGCCAAACCCCATTTTCCAAGAATTTCTCTGCCGTTAATTCACTTGAACGCACATTTTCCGGCTTAAGATTTGGGTCGTTTACCCGACTGTTGTCAGGTAAACTAATGGTTTGAAATATCTCCGCCACTGTCGGGTAACGATAAGCCTTGCCGAACGAGCCGCGCAACACCCAGTCATTAACAGTCTGATATGAAAGCGACAACTTGGGTGAGAAATTGTTTTGCGTACGATCTGCATAATTCAACTGTCTGAAACCCACAGGATTCGCCACATTAAAGTTACTGCCGTCAAACGCCTTCCAGTGCTCCCAGCGACCACCTGCAGTCAGTTTCCAGTCAGGTGCAAACGCCCATGCATCTTGCAAATATAAAGCTTGTGTCTCAGTTTTACCAAACGAATTGGTACGTAAAGTGCCACTACTACTTTTGAGCCAATCGACAGTATTCAATGTCTCGGATTCTAACTCATAACGATCATAATGATAGCCAAAGCTTACTTGATGCTCGCTTTTCAAGTCACCATCTGGTCGCCAATCGCCCCGTAAATCAAGCGTTTTCCAGCCCGTACCATCACCTTTCACAAGTGTGCCGGGTGATTTAACTGTGCCCTTGCCATCATCAAACGCATTGGTCTGCCTTGCGGTACGCACAAAATCTTTATTTTGATTGTATAGGCTGACGATTGCTTCAAAATCCCACTTGCCGCCAGTATCAGATTTTAGCGAAAGGCCATGCATCCAATGTTCGCTCTCACTGTGGCTCGGCCCTGTGGCAGACAAAGTATAAAAATTTGGGTCGCCGGCAAAGCGCACAAATCTGGTTGTGCCGCCAGTTGTCGTATTCAGAAGTGTTTGCCCCGAAGCGGTTTTAAGGTAACTATCCACACTGCCGTCAGAATCATTTTGCCACAACCCCAAGCTGTATTTACCTTTAAGTGTGGGCGTAAAGTCATATTCTAATTTGATAGTGGCATTGTCCTGGATGGTGTGATCCACGCCTGTGGTGCTAGTCACAACGCGCGGCGTACTCGTAGTATCAATGTCTCTGAAACCGCCCGTAACCAATGTGGAATTTGCCAAATTGCCTGCACCAGTAGTGTTGCGTGTGGCAATACCAAATGTTTGAGGTTGCCCGTGATTATCGAGATGATCAATGTTAATTAAAAAAGATAAATCGTTAAATTTACTGCCGGCAGATGCACTGGCATGCTCCCCGTTAAATGAGTCATTCACACCATATAGTTTAAATTTTTGTGTGAATGCGTCCAGTTTGACGTGTGCCTCAAACTTCTCTGGCATACGGGTAGTGATATTCAATACACCCCCCATCGAATTGCCTGGATAGAGCGCAGAAAAAGGACCATACATCACATCAACGCGTTCAATTTCTTCGGGCGATACCATGCCCCAACGAGGTGGCGTGCTAAAACTGTTATTCAAAAAATTAGACAACAAAAGATTATTCGCATAAACCAAAGTTTGCGCACTTGCAATTGAACTGTTGGCTCGCATGACTAAAATTCCATTACGGTCACCAATATATCGCTCACGCACATGGACGCTGGGCAAGTATTGCAACGCACCCGCAGTGGTTACCGTATTTGCTGTTTCTTCTATACGCTTAGCGGTTAAACTCTCTATAGTTGCGGGTATATTAGCTGGCAATGCTGGCTTTTCTGCTACTTTCGCATGAATCTGCATAGTTTCCATTTGCATAGCAGAGGCATCAGACACTTCTATTTGATTTTGTGTTTTCTCTAACGCCTGCTCAAGTAAAGCATCCTCTGCCATCACTAAGCCACTACTACACAACAACAACGTACTTAAAGTTAATTTTTTGATTATCATTTTATTTTTAGCCAAGTTTGATGTTAGCCCGTGATTTTATTTGAAAAAGATAATTAGCGGAATGTGACACGTTGTCGCAGGCATATTGTCGGCATAACTCTGTTTATCGTTTTATAATGCCCAACTTACTAAAAATTTTTTTATCAGCAACATGCATCCACGTCAGCCCACAATATTTACCGCAACGCGCCTTAATATGCAGCGTTTAATTATGCTGCGCGGCGTGGTAATGCTTTGCTTAGGCCTGGTTATTTTTAGTCTGCATCGCGCCTCTATCCCTTTACCTTTTGTGCCTCTGTTACTGGCTATTGCCGGGTTAGGTTTATTAAACATCATTGCATGGTGGCGCTTAAGGCAGACACAACACACGACTGAACGTGAGCTTTTAGCACAATTGCTGGGTGACATTACCGCTTTTTCTGTACTTTTTTATTTTAGCGGCGGCTATAGCAACCCTTTTATCTGGATGTATTTACTACCTATCACGGTAGCGGCTGTAGCTTTGCGTGCGGCTTATGCCTGGCTGATTGCAGGCTTGAGTATTGCCAGTTATACCCTGCTGATGTTCTACCATATTCCGTTGTCGCACCTGCACATGCACGCACAGGGCGGTTTAGATATTCATTTGATTGGCATGTGGATAGGCTTTGTAGTAAGCGCCATTATTGTGGCGATTTTTATTGCGCGCATTGGGCAAAATTTACGTGATTACGACAAAAGAATGGCCGAAGTGCGTGAAAAATCGCTTGAAAGTGAGCGCATGCTAGCGCTTGGCACGCTTGCCACTAGCGCTGCACATGAACTAGGCACACCACTCGCCACAATGGCAGTGATAAGCAAGGATCTGACACTGGAATATG
>PHCL01000116.1 GCA_002842195.1 Betaproteobacteria bacterium HGW-Betaproteobacteria-20
CCACCACCGCTACCGCCCATAGTAAATGATGGACGAATAATGGCTGGGTAGCCAATACTAGCCTGTACCTGCAAGGCTTCTTCCATGCTGTGCGCAATCATCGAGCGCGCAGAACCCAGACCAATTTTAGTCATCGCTTCTTTAAACTTCTGACGATCCTCGGCTTTATCAATCGCCTCTTTTGATGCACCAATCAGTTCAACTTTATACTTGGCTAATACACCATGCTTATCTAAGTCCAACGCACAATTCAAAGCGGTTTGTCCACCCATCGTCGGCAGCAACGCATCTGGACGCTCTTTCGCGATGATTTTCTCAACCACTTGCCAAGTGACAGGTTCAATATAAGTAGCGTCCGCCATTTCGGGGTCGGTCATAATGGTGGCGGGGTTGGAGTTCACCAAAATTACACGGTAACCTTCTTCACGCAGCGCTTTACATGCCTGTGCGCCAGAATAATCAAACTCGCAGGCTTGACCAATGACAATTGGACCTGCGCCGATGATTAGAATAGATTTAATGTCTGTACGTTTTGCCATAACTTTTAGTTGGTAGTCGCTGATTGTTAGCCGTTAGTGAAAAGCCTTGTTACGCGTGACTTAACCACACACTAACGATTGATGCCTAGCGACTTGCTTCCATTAAATTGATAAATTGATCAAATAAATAACTCATTTCGGTTGGGCCTGGGCTTGCTTCAGGGTGACCTTGAAAGCTGAACGCAGGTTTATCGGTACGCGCAATGCCCTGCAGGCTGCCGTCGAACAATGAGATATGCGTGGTTTTAATATTGGCCGGCAAGGTTGCTGCATCTACCGCAAAACCATGGTTTTGGCTGGTAATGTAAACGCGCTTGGTTTTCACATCTTGTACAGGATGGTTCGCGCCGTGATGTCCGAATTTCATTTTGTGTGTTTTGGCATTGCTGGCTAAAGCCAGCAACTGATGGCCCAAACAAATACCAAATGTCGGCACTCCAGAATCTACGATAGTTTCAACGGCAGAAATAGCGTAATCACACGCTGCCGGGTCACCCGGACCATTAGATAAAAATACACCATCAGGCTTGTAAGCTAAGGCATCAGCCGCTGAAGTTTGTGCAGGTAATACTGTAACTTTGCAACCGCGCGCTACCAGCATGCGTAAAATATTACGCTTAACCCCATAGTCATAAGCCACTACATGGAATTTCCTCGCTGGCGCCGGCGTGAAACCCTTGCCTAACGCCCATTCGGCTTGTGTAAATTCGTAAGGTTTTTCGCAAGTGACCACTTTGGCTAAATCCATGCCTGATAAGCCCGGGAAAGCATCGATTGCGCTTTGCGCTAAAGCAATCGCTTTTGTTTCATCTGCCTCACCGGCAACAATGGCGCCAGTTTGTGCACCTTTTTCACGCAAAATACGGGTGAGTTTACGGGTATCAATGTCAGCAATCGCCACAACATTGTTGGCGACTAAATATTCAGCAAGTGATTGTGAATTTCTAAAATTACTATGCGTAAGCGGCAAGTCTCGGATAATCAAACCGCTGGCATATACCTGACCTGACTCAACGTCTTCATCATTCACGCCATAATTGCCAATATGCGGATAGGTAAGTGTGACGATTTGTTTGGTATAAGATGGATCAGTGAGAATTTCCTGGTAACCGGTCATTGAGGTGTTAAATACCAACTCACCTACAGTGTGGTTGACAGCTTGACCAGAAATGCCAATTGATGTGCCACGAAACACAGTTCCATCTGCAAGTACGAGTATAGCGGGCAGATTTTGTGACACAGTAACTCCTTGTTTTACCTAGTAAAAAATTTTCACTAAGGTTAAATAATTTTTATAATCGGTTGTCCATCATGAACGGATGGCAGATACGCAAAACGGGATGAGTGTTTATACTCTTCCCGTTTCAGAATTAACGAATTATAGCGAAATATTAGCCACTAATCAAGCCAACTTTACACGCTTGGCTACAATTGCTGCATCTGTTTATCGTGCATTTTTGCCAACATAAGCTGTGCAAAAATTGCACCAATAAGCGCAATGAACATATCCCACTGCGTATCCCACACATCACCTTGTGCACCTAAAAACGCATCTGCAGCACCCCCTTCATAAACGGCAACCCACCATTCTATAAACTCGTAAACGGCACTAATGCTCAGGCAAATACAACACACAATAAAAAACAGCCATTTACCTTTTTGCAGCGGAGAACGCCGTAATAAAATTTCACGTGCAATAATCGCTGGCACAAACCCTTGTGCAAAATGTCCCACTCTATCGTAATAGTTGCGAGACAACTCAAAAGTATCACGCAACCAATTAAATGCAGGCACCTCGGCATAAGTGTAATGCCCACCCACTAGTAAAATAACGGCATGGATTAACATCAACATATAAGCCAATCGCGTAAATTCAAAATATTTGTAGGTGAACGCCAGCACAGGCAAAGCAATGAGCACAGGGGCAATTTCCAGCCACCAGGTCAAACGGTTATGCGGAGTAATGGCAGACCATGCAAACACAAGACCAAGACAGGAAAATAGTACCGATAAATAGCGACGGTTGCTCATGAATTTACCTCATAGATTATATTTAACACGCTGATGAATCAACCTCTAATTCAGCCCAAAACGCTTAATCAGAAAGGCTTTGACTATCTGCGTGAGCCCGAGATAAGCCACTAGAATAACGGTCAGATAAAGCCAGAATATAGGCGGCAATGGTGCCATTTGTAATGCGCTAGCAAAAGTCGAATAGGGAAGATACGCGCCAATCGCACAAATGGCCAACGTTGTCGCTAACAGCGGCAGACTTGGCTTGCTCTGTAAAAAGGGGATTTTCCCGGTTCGGATCACATGCACGATAAGTGTTTGCGAAAGCAGTGACTCAATGAACCAACCCGTTTGAAAAAGCCCCGCCTGCTCAGGCGTCGTGTAATTAAATACAAACCACAACAAACCAAAGGTCAAATAATCAAAAATAGAACTGATGGGCCCAATCGTTAAAATGAATCTTGAAATATTGGCAATTTCCCATTTGCGAGGTTGAGACAGATATTCTTCATCAACGTAATCTGTAGCCACTGAGGTTTGAGAAAAATCGTACAGCAGGTTATTGAACAGGATTTGTACCGGCGCCATCGGCAAAAAAGGCAGGAATGCGCTGGCTCCTAGCACGCTGAACATATTGCCGAAATTAGAGCTGGCGCTCATCCGGATGTACTTGATGATATTTCCAAACACCTTCCTGCCCTCAATTATCCCCTCTTTGATAATCAGCAGATTTTTTTCGAGCAGAATAATGTCGGCAGACTCCTTCGCAATATCGACGGCAGTATCGACCGAAATACTGACATCCGCAACTTTTAGCGCAGGGCCGTCATTGATGCCATCCCCCATGAAACCAACCACATGGTTTTTAGATTGCAAGGCACGGATAACGCGCGCTTTTTGTTGCGGCGACAGCTTTGCAAACACCGTCGTTGTCTCCGCTTTATCTGCCAATTCAAGCTCTGTCATCTGCTCCATCTGGCTTCCCAGCATGATGGCATCTACTGAAAGACCGACATCATGACAAATCTTGCGGCTTACTATGTCATTGTCGCCCGTCAGAATTTTAACTGCCACCCCATATTGCATAAGGCTTGCAATTGCAGGCGCAGCTGACTCTTTGGGCGGATCGAGAAAAGCGATATAGCCGCTCAGAATTAAATTCGACTCATCGCTTGCTTTATAAATTAACTGTTCAGGCTCAACCTCTTTGTAAGCCACCGCAATAACACGAAAGCCATCTTCATTAAGATCTTTAACCACACTGTCAATTTCTGCCATATGCAGTGGTTCAAGCGAGAGAATTTTGCCGTTCTTTTGCACACGATCACAGACGCTGATAACTTCCTCAACTGCACCCTTGCAGACCAGTAAATGTGATGTTTTGTTTTTTTCTACTAAATGTGATGTTTTGTTTTTTTCTACAATGACGGACATGCGCCGTCTTTGAAAATCAAAGGGGATCTCGTCGATTTTTAAATAGCGATTAGCCTCATGCAGTTTCTTGTGTACATCGGCATGCTCCAGCACCGCAACATCCAGCAGGTTTTTTAGACCGGACTGATAATGGCTATTCAGATAGGCATATTCAAGCACGCTTTCATCATCTTTACCGAAGATATCGACATGCCTTTCTAAAATCACCTTATCCTGTGTAAGCGTGCCTGTTTTATCTGTACAAAGAATATCCATCGCACCAAAATTCTGTATTGCGTTGAGCCTTTTAACGATGACTTTTTTACGCGACATCGCCATCGCACCTTTAGCCAAGTTGATAGTGACCAGCATCGGCAGCATTTCTGGCGCCAGCCCAACAGCAACCGCTGAGGCAAACAGCAGCGCTTCCATCCAGTTGCCTTTAACAAAGCCATTAATCAGAAAAACCGCAGGCACCATCACTAGCATGATACGGATGATGAGCCAGATAAACTTTTGAATGCCTTGATCAAAACTGGTGAGTTCCCTCACCCCAACTACGCTGGATGCAATTGAGCCAAAAAAAGTATGCCCGCCAGTAGCAACGGCAACCGCAATCGCCGTTCCAGAAACCACATTAGTGCCCATGAAACAGATATTGGGTAATTCGGTTACGCTGGCGGTTGTACCCGAACTTTTATCAGCATGTTTTTCTACGGGCAGGGATTCGCCCGTGAGTGACGATTGATTAACAAACAAATCTTTTGCGGTCAGTAACCTTAAATCAGCAGGGATCATGTCGCCCGCCGACAAATGCACAACATCACCTGGAACGAGCTGGCTGATATCCAGCTCAACAGATTGGTTAGGTGCATCTGGAGTTTGCTTGCGGAGAACGGATGCCTTTGTGCTCACCATGGCGCGCAGGCTTTTGGCGGCCTTGCTTGACCGGTATTCCTGAACAAAAGCCAGGGTTGTCGACAAAAACACCATCAGCACAATAACCTCTGCACCCCTAATTTCTCCGGTATAAATCGCGACTAATGATAAGCCTAGCAACAACAGGGGTAATGGGCTGATGAAATAACTCAGAAATCGAAGAAAAAGCGGCCTTTGCTTCTCACTTGCTACAATATTGAAGCCAAACTTCGCGAGCCTGTGCTTGGCCTCAGGCACTGAAAGTCCATCGAGAGATGAATTGAGCTCAAGTAATAGATCTGAAGTCTCAAGGCTGGAGTAATGATGAAACTGGTTCAAAATTTCGTACTCCTTAATTCTAAATTGAGTACAAACCTCTGCGTGTCTCGCTTAACGCAGACCCAGCACATCCTGCATATCAAACAAACCGGCATTTTTATCGCTTAAG
>PHCL01000117.1 GCA_002842195.1 Betaproteobacteria bacterium HGW-Betaproteobacteria-20
CATTGTTATGCAATGATTGCCATAAGAGTGACGATAAACATAAGGGTAATTTTGGTGAGAAGTGCGAAACTTGCCATACTGAAAAAGACTGGAAGATTGCATCCAAGTTTAATCATAATCGAGATACCAAGTATGCTTTACGCGACAAGCATCAAGCGACAAAATGTGTTGATTGCCATAAAGGTAAGCTATATGGTCAAAACCTTAAAGCAGATTGCTATTCCTGCCATAAAAATGATGGTGATGTTAGGGGGCATAAAGGAAGATATGACCAGAAATGTGAAACTTGCCATATAGAAAAAGAGTGGAAAAGTGTCACTAAATTTAATCATGATCGTGACACAAAGTATCGACTGCTATACAAGCATAAGGCAGTTAAGTGTGATTCATGCCATAAAGCAAATCTTTATAAAGATAAAGTGAAGTCTACTTGTATATCTTGTCACAAGTCGGATGATAAGCACAAAGGGCAATTAGGTGATAAGTGCGAAGATTGTCATAATGAAAAGTCGTGGACGGAAGCAAAATTCGATCACAATAAATCTAAATTTCCGTTACTTGGAAAACATTACAAAGTAGAGTGTAAAAAATGCCACCTGACGCCTGCATTTAAAGACGTTAAAACCGAATGTGTCAGTTGTCATGTTAAAGATGATGTTCACAAATTACGTTTTGGTACACAGTGTGCAACTTGTCACAATGCGCGCGACTGGAAGATATGGGACTTTAACCATGATAAGGATACTAAATTTAAGTTGGATGGCGGCCACAAAGGTATCAGTTGTTATGAATGTCATAAAACGCCGTCTAAAGGCGTAAAGTTGGCGACACCTGTAGCGTGTGGCGATTGCCATTCATCAGATGATGTGCATGATGGTAATTTTGGACGACAATGTGAGCGATGCCATGTTTCAAAATCGTGGTCAGAGTTGAAAGTAGGCGCTGGATTTTCTAGGTGATGCTAGATAGCTAATACTGAAAATGCATGGCTTTTTTTACGGAGCCATACGTTTAATTTTAAAGTGATTAGTGAATTAGAAAATATAACCCAGCATTAAACCGCCGCCCCAGTCTGTGCTTGCATCAGAGTAGCCATGGGTAAGGTAGCTTTGTAATTTGTATGTGGTACTAAATTTATGGGTAAAAAAGGCTGTTACTTCACGCATTGGTTCAGAGTTGTTAATTGATGCTTGACGGTAATCAGCCATAATACCCGTGCTGGATTTCTGGTTGAGTTTGTATGAAAGACCGCATGACCCAGACCATACATTATTTAGATTAATATCTTTAGGGTCCCCAGTCTTTTTATAGCCTATTCCCCCAAATAACGTGGCACTATTGTTAATGGGTTTGTATCCATCCAATGTGATTGTGTAATCATTTTCTCCTGTGCCTAATCCGTTAGTACTAGATGCGGTAGCAAATTTAACCTTACCGGTTATGTCCACGACTAATGGGTGTGACTCGCCTATATTGGCAATAGTCTGAGTTAAAGCAAATACAATGTCGCCTAAACCAGACTCGGTCATCCTTTTTCGGTTGGTGCTATTGCTAATTAGTGTTGCATCAGAGCCGACTACATCACCAGGGCCAGTAATTTGTAGCCATGGAACGGTTAACCTAATTGTTGTTAAGTCAGTTTCATATTTGCCTACAAAAGGAATGTAGGTAATATCTGTTGATTCTGATTGCCCATATTTTCCAGTACTGTAATCTGCCCCACTAGTGACACTGAATACGCCTTCAGCGAATGCTGGGGTTGAGGTGATGGGGGCGGATAAAGAAAGCATCGCAATGGCGACAATATTTTTTTTGTTTTTCATAGGATAATATTCTAATTTCATAATAGAAAAAAACTATCGATATTGTAGTTTGTTAAAGAGACTACTCAACTAATCGTGCCGTTCAGGGCTCTCAACCTTTTCCGCCTTCTCGACTTTCTCGACTTTCTCGACTTTCTCGACCTTCTCGACCTTCTCGACCTTCTCGACCTTCTCAGCTTTCTCGACCTTCTCAGCTTTCTCGGCTTTCTCAGCTTTCTCAGCTTTCTCAGCTTTCTCAGCTTTCTCGGCTTTCTCAGTATTGAGATTGTTTTTATCTTTCATGGGTGATGTGTCGCCAGTCTCTTGACCTAGCGATTTGTTTAGTGGCTTTGCATGTGATTCAAGGTGATTTTTATTCTCAATCTTAATAGGTTTGAGTTCAATTGAATCAGCAGTGAATTTACCCGAAGTCATTCTGCCTCGCACGATGATGACATTATCTGTTAGAGATTTTGTCGTTTTTGGGCCAAGAATTTTGGTTTTATTTGTCACATCAACGGTTTGGCCACTCACCACTATGCGTCCATTAGCATGATTTGCGCCTGCAATGCCTTGTAAGTGAAATACTTTTGTTTTTTGTAAGAGTTCACTTACCGGGCCTAGGGACATTTCCTTGACTTTGAGTGATTTCCCATCCCAAATACCACTCAGTTGTATATCGTTTGCTGTATTACCTAAAGATGATAAGCCTACAACTGCCGTACTGCTGAGGTAAAGTTTGTTGCCCTTGCGTGTAAGTTTCCCAATTGTTTGGGCTGTCGCTTGTGCTGAAGTTTGCTCTATTCTGCTAGCTTTTACGCTGCCATCAGCTAAGCGTAGACCACTGACATTGAGCCATTGCCCGACCTTTAAGCCCTGGAACTGAGCGTTATTAATTAAAACTTTCTGAGCCATGACTCTGAGTGTGCCATTGTTAATATTTAACTCAGTGATTGGCCCCGTGATTTGATGATAAACGCGAATTTCTTTTGCAATTAGAGATTGGCCACTTCCAGTAGCCTCCACTGCTACAACATGTCCAATTGCCAAGGCACTGCTACTAATCTTTTCTCCATCTAATTTGACTGGGGTGTCATTGTAATAATGCACCTCAAGACCATTCACGCATATGCTACCAAAACCAGTGATGATGCCAACAATACCTGTTCCGCCAAGGCCGTTATCTGCATTGATGCCAGTACCGCCAATACCTTGGTTAAATTTATCTCCCGTGCCGCCAATGCCGCCATCTTCTGCAGTTGCACCTGTGCCACCAATACCATGATTAAATTTATCCCCCGTGCCGCCAATGCCGCCATCTTCGCATGGGTTGGCGTGTGCTGCTAGCGTAACGCTAAGCAGAAACAATACAAGACTGCGAAGAATAAGTGTTTTCATGTTTGACCTATGAATGCGCATATTGAATGTTCGATAATTGGTTTTAGTTAATCATTTTTAGGTGATTTTTTATGGTTTTCATACATTATTTTGTTTTGCTCGTCTTCTTTTGCATGATAAAAATAGAGCGCAAAAGTAAATCGCTGATTTGCTAGAGTCAAGTCTTTAGGTTTGGTTTGTAGCGCTAGAGCATGCTTATTGATTGCTTTTAAAGCGGCCATTCCATGATCCTCAGCTAACGCCTTGAGTTCTTGGATTTCTGCTGGTGTTAATTCATCATAGTAAACGCAGCGCTCTAGCATTGGCGGTGTTTGGTTCGTGAGATTATGCGTAGTAGCCGCAATGTGATCATGAATATTTTGTTGGAAGAAATATAATTTTCCTTCAAAGCCAGTCGTTGGGATAAATGCTTCTGTGTTGAGGCAAACGCAGTCATTCTCGTCAATATTAACAACGCCAATCCTCAGCCATTCATCCAGTACGGGCCTTGCTCTAATATCTTTGCTCACTCTTGCTACAAGGCGCTCAAAGGAAATGTCCCCACCTTTACTGGCTAATCTTGGTAGTGGTCTTGGTTTTCCACTAACGTCTACGAAGTCTGCATGACCAACCCATAGACCGACTAATTGTGAGCCTAATGTGGATGCGTTAGATTGTGAGACAGTAGTCTTTGGTTCGTTACGCAAGCGGTGCACGTCTTTGCGATGCAGGCCAGTAAGTAAACTAATGCGGCTGTCTGTTTGCTCTCGATCTGCTAATTTAAAGTCCTCTTCCGCTACTTGAACAAACACAGACTTTAATATTTCCAGCAGCATTTGGTAATTGACGTCTTGAGATAGCGCCAATCTCACGAGGGGCTTCAACACACGATGTAATGCAGCGTATACACGTTGCTGTATGGAGTTGTCGGATGATACTTCGGATTTATTTAGCATTAGCATAGGGGCAATTATATAAGAATGTGGGGAATTTTTACACATTTATGTTGACGTGTGAAATTATCACACATATCATACGGTTGTCGATAAGGGGTGTCTATCACACCTTTGGGGGATAACATGAAATTAACAAAGCTTATAAGTGGTGCAAGTCATGCATATATTCTTGCTATGCTCAAATGGCTAGGTATGTTTTTGTTGGTTTTGTTATTAAGTATTTCAATCGGGTTGACCGCTGCTGCTGCGGCAACCAAGCGTGTTGATTTTAACCATAACAGAACAGGCTTCGTGTTAAGTGGGGCGCATGCAAAAACAGATTGTGCAAGTTGCCATACTAAAGGGGTGTTTAAAGGAACTCCAAAAGCATGTGAAAGCTGCCACATTTCAAACGGTCGAGCTTCATCAGCATCAAAGCCAAGTCAGCATATCCCTACCAATGAAAAATGTGAGGCATGCCATAGGTCTACTAGCTGGATCCCTGCAACTTTTAGTCATGTAAAAGTGGTTGCAGGGAGTTGTGCTACTTGTCATAACAATACAAATGAGCGTGGCAAGTCACCTCAGCATATTCAAACCAGTGCGTCATGTGACACATGTCATAAAACCAGCGCTTGGCTGCCAGCTAAAGGTTTTGACCATAAAGGCGTGGTTGGTAATTGTGCTACTTGTCACAATGGCAGTAGGGCGTTAGGTAAATCATCAAGACATATTCCAACAAGTGCAGCTTGTGAATCTTGTCACACAAATACAACAACATTCAGAGGTGCAAAGTTTTCACACAATAGCGTATCTACTGGTTGTTCAAACTGCCATAACGGTGGCGCCGCCAAAGGCAAATCAAGCAATCACGTGCAAACTACCGCGGCTTGCGAGACCTGCCATAAGAGCACCAGTACGTTCAGCACCGGCACCATGAATCATACGGGCATTACCACGGGCTGCGCATCATGTCATAACGGTAGCACGGCTAAGGGCAAAACAAGCAATCACGTGCAAACGAGTGCGGCTTGTGAGACCTGTCATAAGAACACCACAACCTTTACTGGTGCATCGATGAACCATGCCGGTATCACGACAGGCTGCGCATCATGTCATAACGGCAGTACTGCCAAAGGCAAATCAAGCAATCATATAACGACCACTGCGGCTTGCGAGACCTGCCATAAGAGCACCAGTACGTTCAGTGG
>PHCL01000118.1 GCA_002842195.1 Betaproteobacteria bacterium HGW-Betaproteobacteria-20
AATGAAGTGGCAGAAACCACAGGGTTAGCGCACGCACTGCAAAATCTGGACGATCGTAGTCGCCGTGTAGTTGAGGCACGTTGGTTACAAGATACGGGTGGAAAAACATTACATGAGCTTGCGGATGAATTTGGTGTTTCAGCCGAACGTATTCGCCAAATTGAACAAAAAGCCATGCATAAAATGAAAATGCTTATGTTGGCCAACCGCTAAATTTTTAAAATTAAAAGTAATAAAAAAGGCTGCAATTGCAGTGTACGTGAGAGGTTTTGCGTGAATGACCAATTTACAGTAAGCTGGTATTTTCAGAAATAGATTAAAAAAGACTTTCCAGAAATATTATCTGCCAACTTGGCAGAATAGACTACAATGCAATTTGACCTATTTTTCAGATACTTTTATCTCACCAAAATATAGATAAATGCATTATAAATCAACATGTTAAAAACTATTATTGGCACCAAACCTATTGTACTTCAAAGTTAATAGGTATTGTTACCCCAAGTATTTATTGGTTTGCAAAATAATTTCTTCTGCAGTTGCATGGTCATAGAAAAATATTGAGCTTTTTGCTTCAACTTCCATACGGGTAGAATTTGCACTAATAGGTTCAATCTGTATATGAATCTGACGCTCACCTGTTTTTGCAATGAATAATATAACGTTATTTTTAGCCTGCATATCTTCTGATAACACTTTGATTTTCATGCGGCTTAGTGCGCGTCTGGCAGCTACCCTCACTTTTGCTGCTGATGCTGTAAAAGTGCGGGATGTCGTTCCATTCATGCTATTACTAACCGCAGCCGACCCACCAACACCAGCAGCTGAAGTTATTAGTGGAATACAGCCTTGAAATGACAAACTGGTAAACATCAAACCAGCGATATAAATGTATCGCATTGTTGAATCCCCTTAACTTGATATTGTAATGTGCTCAGACTTTAATTTCTGAGACAATTTTTGCTTTATGGAATAACTTGATTAATTTCTATATCTACCGTTTTTCCATCAGGCTTTATGGCATCGGTGACTCCCTGCAAGTCTCCAGACTGCTGGTTAGCACCTCCAGTTTTGGAAACGCGAGCCACAATGACAACTTTATCTGCCTGCGAAAGCTTATGGTTCGGTATAAGAGCGACGCTATCATCTAAATGATATGCATAAGGCAAGTTACCCACAGTAGTGCGTACAATGGCTAGCGGCATAGATGCTTCTTGTGTAGTACGAGCAAAAATAAATACTGTAACAGATGGATCCATATCTTGAGCAAGCTTCGGTAATATCCTAACTATACCGTTTACACCCGTAGCCTTAATAACCGGTTGTCCCGATGGTTGCATGGTAACTTTCTCACCAGATAATACTTGCACCTCATGTAATGAAGCTTTTACCACTGGTAATATTTCAGAGTCTGCAGGTAAATCTTGCTGCAAGCGATTCCAATAACTAATGGCTTGTTTATAATCTTTACGGTCAAATGCAGCAGTTGCAGCCAACATTAATGCCTTACCGTGGTGCGGGTCTAGTTTCAGCGCCTGATTTACAAGCACTTCAGGCGCTCCAGTCAGCTTATGCCCATTTACTACTGCAAGTGCATCAGCATAATCCGCCAGCAGTTGCGGATCATCAGTTATAATCTTTGCCGCATTTTTATAGGCTAAAATTGATTCTGCATGCTGCCTAATCTCTACATATGACCTTGCCAGTAAGGCCCAACCTTCACCATTACCTGGATCCTTTTCCAGTTTTTTCTTCAAAGACTCTAACAGCGGCTCAAGATCACCCATCATACTGCTATGCTCGACCATCGACTGTGTCACAAAACCATCAGGTGACGTAGAGGGGATGTTCACAGAAGCAGGGCTACCAAGCTTATAATAAAGCGAACCTGTAGCTAATGGAATCACTAATAATAAAGTAATAGCTAAACGCCAATCTGGCACAACAGCAAGCGAAACATGCTTTACATCCTCTATTTCCTCTAGGACACGTCGCTCCAATTCACTTTTTGCTACTTCATATTGCGTGTCATCCAATACACCATTAAATTTATCTTGCTTAAGTTCTGCAAACTGCTGGTTAAAAATTGAGCGTTTCTCAACATTAGCGTCTATGTGTGTGTTAATTTTCGGGCGTAATAGCGCAGGCAATAATAGCGCCAATACGGCAAGCAACAATAAAAGAGCAATTATCCAAAACACCAGCATCATGATTCCTTATTTAATATCTCACTAACTTTGCCCTTCATCCACACCAAGCGGTGAATCTTCTACCGATTGAGCTCGCCTGCGCAACATCAAGAACAAACCTATAGCGCCAGCCAATAACAACACATAAGGGCCAAATCATAGCAATACCATAGTTGACTTCAATGGTGGTCGATATCGAAAAAATCACCTTACATGTCGGGTCGATTGCCGAAAACCACTAGATGTCAATTCGATACCCAATAAAAGCTGCATCTCGTACTGTACGGGTATGGCCAGTACCACCTACACTATTATCATGTGTGTTATCAACATCAAAACGAATTTCAACTTCCAGTGTCGCTTTCTCACGTAAGCGATAGCTCGTTCTAATTGTTGGCGAAATAACATAGGTTAAAATGTTTGGATCTGAATCCTGACGCAATAATTGCAATGTACTATCAATACGCCATTTTTCCGCGGGGGCAAAACCATTGCTGAATAAAAGTGATTGACTACGACTTGTATTACCGCGGGTAAACGTAGTACTAATAACTGAAGTATCATCTTTAAACAAAGTATCTGTACCTACTCCTTGGATATGATATGTCCAGATATTGCCGGTTCCAGCAACGGAGTTCGCAAAATTCCGACGCTCCAAATCAGTCAACACGATACCATTCTCTAAAGCCTGCTTCTCAAACAAGGATATCGCTGCTTGACTGGCACCTGGCTGGCCAGACGTGCGGTTCACCTGCACATCGCCACCTAATTGCCAGCGTAGCGTTACTTGTTTAGTTGCCCCCAAAAGTACAGTATCTGTTTTTAAAGTGCTATCGAGTGCAAGCTGTCGCAAATCAGACTCTGAAACACCCGTTGCACGTATCGCCCGATTTAAAGTTGAATATTTGCCTTGCAATGCAATACCAGTCAGCGCATTTACAGTAGTTAAAATCGGAGAGTTGCGATGATCGACTAAAAAATTGTAATTGATGCCATTCTCGGTTTGCCAGTTACCTTGTGCCATTGCAATATTTACACGTTTATAAAGCGTGTCATAATCCAGTAAAGAATATATAGAACGCCCATTATCAAAATAACGCACCTCACCCCCTGCTGCCCGACGGTCTGTAATATCTTTAACTGCCTGGTTTAAGAAAAATACATTGCCGCTCCAATTTTCAGACAGTGGGCCTATGTCTAAATTAACACCATAAAAATGACGTCTATAATCCACCGCATATTCATCTAATGTACCAGCTACCACGTTGATTTTGTATTGAGGCGTAAAGCCATAGCGCAACCATGCGCCATCGAATCGCCCCAAAACACCGCCAGAGTTACCGTTTTGCCTACCCGCACGAATCATGTAATCGATAGCTTTATCTTCAAACTCAACATAAGCAGCATCTGTTCTATCTCTGTTAGCATGCCTATTACTCGCTGTAGGTGATAAGTAATCCATCGTTTGCCTATTACGAAACACAATTTTTCCGTCATATTCATTCTGACGTGAACGTGCAGTGAGGTTAATGCTACTCACAAGGGACGACTGATCGTGCGTCTTGGTTTTGCTACCATCTGGGTTATAAGTACGGCTATGAGCATCATAGTAATACTGATCCCAACTACCATACACAGTAGTTTCATGTATCTCTCTTATAACTCTTTTTACTTGCTTTTTATCAGCACCACCAGCTTTTAGCGTAGCATCTACAGAGGCCAACTGCTTACGTACACGTACTACACCTTTACCTTGTGGATACAACTTCAAATAAAGTTCATATTCTGCCTTGGCCTTTGCAAACTCTGAATTCTTTTCACGCGCCACACCAATTAACTCCTGTGCTTCTTCACCAGAGAGATTAAAAGGTAAGTTAAGCGCTGTGTTGAGTAGTTCGATGGCTTTTACATACTGCCCAGAACCAATCTTAGCGCGACTATCCGCCACCAATTTACTTGCGTAATCATCTAATGTCATGCCTTCTGGAATACCAGGCACATCAACTGACTGCATGCCCTCTACCGTAGCCACCTCAGCTACAGATGCACCCGCAGAAACATCTTCAGTCAGAGGTGGCGTACCGTTGGGTAATGGCACATGCACAATGAGGCCACGCCCGCTACTATCAGGTGAGATGCGGACCTTAACTGGCTTCTTGAACCTAATCGCAATACTATTTGTATTTTGATCAGGAAAGTTCACAGTAAATGCTGGTACCAAATCTGTAGGTGGCGAATTAAGAAATTCTCGCTTATTAGGTAACGCAAAACCCAATTTTTTATATTCAGGAAATTCCAAGAAAACCTGGATACGACTCGCCTGATTAGTGGGAGAATGTCTGATGTAACGTATCTGTGTTTTAAAATCAATATGAATATCAGCCTCTGTTTTTGTTTGTACAATTTCAACCTTATCTAGAATAGGATCAGCAAAAGAAATTGTCGGTGATAACAAACAACATAAAATTGTCATTAAACTGAGATTTTTAGATATATTCATATTTTCATTTTCTATTTAGAATGGTTAATTAATAAAAATAAATTAAGATAATTTAAATCAATCAAACTTACTGGTGTTATGACAACCAGAGTCATTACAATCGACAGCCGTGCTCTTTCTATGTGTCACAGATTTTGATTCAACTCCCGGATACTTAGCGCCATGGCACCCTTTACAGGTCATACCTACCAACAAAGAATGGTTTGGTTTTTTAGTACTACCGAAGCTACTCGTACTTGTATGGCAAACATCGCAAGAAAAGGAAGCGATTGGTACATGGTTCGATGGTCTACCTGTAGCAGTACTGCCGTTATGACAGGCAGAACAAGTACCAGCGACGACTCCAGTATGATTCATTGTTGCACCAGCAAAAGTCGTTGTACTCTTATGGCAAACCTCACATGCAGCAGTGGTTTGCACGTGATTACCTGGCTTCCCAATGGCGGTTGAACCGTTATGACATGATGCGCAGCCAGTAGTAATGCCTGTGTGACTCATTCTGGCACCACTAAAGGTACTGGTGCTCTTATGGCAGGTCTCACAAGCCGCGGTAGTTTGCACGTGATTGCTTGGCTTACCTATCGCTTTGGAACCATTATGGCAGTTAGCACAACCTGTGGTA
>PHCL01000119.1 GCA_002842195.1 Betaproteobacteria bacterium HGW-Betaproteobacteria-20
CAAAAAATTCGTATCCGTCTTAAAGCATTTGATTATCGTTTAATCGATCAGTCAGCTCAAGAAATTGTAGAAACTGCCAAACGTACTGGCGCTGTGGTAAAAGGGCCTGTGCCATTGCCAACACGTATTGAACGTTTTGATATTTTACGATCACCTCACGTAAACAAAACATCTCGTGATCAGTTTGAAATTCGTACTCACCAGCGTTTGATGGATATTGTTGATCCAACAGATAAAACAGTGGATGCGCTAATGAAGCTTGATTTACCAGCAGGCGTTGACGTTGAAATTAAGCTTTAAGTTTTGCGATTGGTTATAAAAACCGGTTGTAAAGTACCTGTGAGTTCGGTATAATCCGCGCTCTTCTACAGAAGTCGGTCAATTGTAATCGGCTTTTTAACTAAATAATAAAGGATACGATCATGAGCTTAGGGCTTATTGGTCGCAAAGTGGGTATGACCCGCGTGTTTACTGATGATGGCGCAAGTATCCCAGTAACCGTGTTGGAAGTTGTTCCTAACCGCGTGACACAGATCAAGACAATAGCAAGCGATGGCTACACTAGCCTTCAAGTTGCTTACGGTACACGCCGTGCTAGCCGCATTAACAGTGCTCTGACTGGGCATTATGCCAAGACAGGCTCGGCTGCAGGTGCTGGAATACATGAATTCCCCGTTACTAACGAAGTTTTGGCTAATTATGCTGCTGGTGAAAATATTACTGTTGATATTTTTCAGGTTGGTCAAATGGTTGACGTTACCGGCACTTCGATGGGTAAAGGTTTTGCTGGCGCCATTAAGCGTCATCACTTTAAGTCTAATCGTGCATCGCATGGTAACTCTAAATCACATAACGTACCTGGTTCAATTGGTATGGCGCAGGATCCTGGTCGAGTATTCCCTGGTAAGCGCATGCCTGGCCATTTGGGCGCGACTAAAGTTACTACGCAGAATCTAGAAATTGTACGTGTAGATATTGAGCGTAATATTCTTTTGATTAAAGGTGCGGTTCCCGGTTCTAAAGGTGGTGATGTTGTTGTTCGTCCTGCTATTAAGGCTAAGCTTCAGAAGGGGATGAAATAATGGAACTGAAACTACAAGATAAAAATGGCAAGGTCGTTAATAGCGGAGTGACTGTTTCTGATGAAACATTTGGCCGCGAGTTTAATGAATCTTTAGTGCACCAGGTAGTTGTTGCTTACATGGCAAATGCTCGTACGGCAACCCGTGCACAAAAGGGCCGTGGTAATGTTGCACATACTACGCATAAACCTTATGCGCAAAAAGGAACGGGTAATGCGCGTGCTGGTATGACGTCTAGCCCAATCTGGCGTGGAGGTGGTCGTGCGTTCCCAAGTTCACCGCTAGAAAATTTCAGTCATAAAATAAACCGTAAAGCTTACCGTGCTGGTATGCAAACGATTTTATCTGAGTTGGTACGTCAAGAGCGATTGAATGTAGTTGAGGAATTTTCAGTAACTACACCTAAAACTAAAGCTTTTGCAGAAAAAATTAAAAATCTAGGTTATGTAGGAGGCGTGTTGGTGCTGACTGATGGCTTTGATGAAAACTTATATTTATCTTCACGCAACCTCATTAACGTGATGGTAGTTGAGGCGCAATTTGCTGACCCAGTCAGTTTAGTGCGTTTTCCTAATGTAGTGGCAACTGTTGCTGCCGTGAAAAAACTTGAGGAGATGTTAGCATGATGGCCGCTATTACTAAAACTCAAGATCGTTTATTGCAGGTAATTTTAGCGCCGCAGATTACTGAAAAAGCGACTTATATTGCTGATAAACATCAACAAATTGCTTTCAAGGTGCGTACTGATGCGACTAAACCTGAAATCAAAGCTGCGGTTGAGCTTATTTTCAAAGTTGAAGTTGAAAAAGTTGCTACGATCAACGTGGAAGGCAAAACAAAGCGCGCTGGCAAAAGTACGGGCAAGCGTAAAGACTGGAAGAAGGCTTATGTAAGCTTGAAGCCAGGTCAAGAAATTAACTTCGCAGCGGCCGAATAAGGAGAGATGAGATGGCATTAGTTAAAGTCAAGCCAACGTCCCCGGGTCGTCGTGGTGTAGTTAAGGTGGTAACACCTGACCTTTACAAAGGTAAGCCACACGCACCGCTGTTGGAAAGTCAAAGTAGACACGCAGGCCGTAATAATAACGGTCATATTACAACCCGTCACCAAGGCGGTGGTCATAAACAGCATTATCGTTTAATCGACTTCCGTCGCAATAAAGATGGCATTCCAGCGAAAGTGGAGCATATTGAGTATGATCCAAATCGCACTGCACACATTGCTCTGCTTTGTTATGCAGATGGTGAGCGCCGTTACATTATTGCACCTCGTGGCGTTACTGCTGGTATGCAGTTAATAAGTGGTTCGGAAGCACCTATTAAAGTAGGTAATGCAATGCCACTACGTAATATTCCGGTAGGTAGCACAATTCATTGCATAGAATTGCAACCTGGCAAAGGTGCGCAAATTGCGCGCTCCGCAGGTACTTCAGTCCAATTGCTGGCGCGTGAAGGTGCTTATGCACAGTTGCGTTTACGTTCAGGTGAGGTTCGCCGTGTACATGTAGATTGCATGGCAACTTTGGGTGAAGTTGGCAATGAAGAGCATTCACTACGTTCAATTGGTAAAGCTGGTGCGATGCGCTGGCGTGGTGTTCGTCCAACCGTTCGGGGTGTGGTGATGAACCCGGTTGATCACCCACACGGTGGTGGTGAAGGTAAAACAGCCGCTGGTATGAATCCAGTCAGCCCATGGGGTGTTAAAACTAAAGGTTATCGTACGCGTAGTATTAAGCGTACTGATAATATGCGTATTAGTCGTCGTCCGAGAGGCGTAAGGTAATTATATGGCACGTTCACTTAAAAAAGGCCCATTTATTGATGGTCATTTGGCAAAAAAAGTAGAAGTTGCTGCTGCAACGCGCGATCGTAAACCAATTAAAACCTGGTCTCGTCGTTCTACAATTTTCCCGGATTTTATTGGTCTTACTATTGCTATTCATAATGGTAAGCAGCACATTCCAGTGTTGATTTCTGAAAACATGGTAGGTCACAAGCTCGGTGAATTTGCGTTAACACGTACATTCAAAGGTCATGCAGCCGACAAAAAAGCTAAGAAATAGGAGCTGATGATGCAAGTATCTGCAATATTAAAAGGCGTTCATCTTTCTCCGCAAAAAGCTAGATTGGTGGCAGACCTAGTTCGAGGAAAGAAAGTAGATCACGCGCTCAATATTCTTAATTTCACGCCTAAAAAAGGTGCCGAAATTATTAAGAAAGTAGTTGAGTCTGCAATCGCTAACGCTGAACATAACAACGGTGCTGATATTGACGAATTGAAAGTAACTTCAATTTATGTTGATAAAGGTATTGTGCTTAAACGTATCCGTCCTCGTGCAAAAGGTCGTGCGGGTCGTATTACTAAACCAACCTGTCACATTCATGTGACAGTCGGTAACTAAGGGATAATCATGGGTCAGAAAATTCATCCAATTGGTTTCCGTCTGAGTGTCCAAAAGAACTGGTCCTCACGTTGGTATGCCAATAGCAAGAACTTCCCTGCAATGTTGCAAGGTGACATTAAAGTGCGGGAGTTTTTAAATAAAAAATTAGCCAGTGCAGCTGTTAGCCGTATATTGATTGAGCGTCCTGCAAAGAATGCAAAAATTACAATCTACAGTGCGCGCCCTGGTGTGGTAATCGGTAAAAAAGGTGAGGACATTGAGTCGTTACGCACTACTCTACAAGGGTTGATGGGCGTGCCTGTTCACCTTAATATTGAAGAAGTACGTAAGCCTGAAGTGGATGCAACTTTGATTGCACAATCGATTGCACAGCAACTTGAAAAACGTGTGATGTTCCGTCGTGCAATGAAGCGAGCTATGCAAAATGCAATGCGCTTAGGTGCGCAGGGCATCAAAATTATGAGTTCAGGCCGTTTGAATGGTATCGAAATTGCACGTACTGAATGGTATCGTGAAGGCCGTGTGCCACTACATACATTGCGTGCAGACATTGATTATGGTGTTGCCGAGGCGTTAACAACCTACGGTATCATCGGCATCAAGGTTTGGGTATTCAAGGGTGAGATATTCCCTGCCAATGTTCAAGCGCCAATTGGTGCTACTGTTGCACCAATTGCACCAGTGGCTGAGCCAGAGAAAAAAGTAAGAAAGCCGAGGGCTAAAGATGCTACAACCGTCTAGACAAAAATACCGCAAAATGCAAAAAGGCCGCAACAAGGGCATTGCAACTACGGGTAATAAAGTAAGTTTTGGTGATTTTGGTTTAAAAGCCATTGGTCGTGGCCGTTTAACGGCTCGTCAAATTGAAGCTGCGCGTCGCGTAATGACTCGCCACATTAAACGTGGTGGTCGTGTATGGATCCGTATTTTCCCAGATCAACCAATTTCTAAAAAACCAGCTGAAGTACGTATGGGTAACGGTAAGGGTAGTACCGAATTTTACGTAGCACAAATTCAGCCAGGTAAAATGTTGTATGAAATGGACGGCGTGAGTGAAGAGCTTGCGCGCGAAGCGTTCCGTTTGGCTGCGGCTAAGTTGCCAATTGAAACGACGTTCATGACACGTCAGATAGGGAGCTAGAAATGAAAGCAACCGATTTAAGAGCAAAAAGCGTTGAAGAGCTAAATGCAGAGTTGATTGAATTGCGCCGTGCGCAATTCTCACTTCGCATGCAGGTGGCGACTCAGCAATTATCCAAAGTAGATCAGCTAGGTAAAGTACGCAAAGATGTAGCGCGTGTGAAGCTTGTATTAGCTGAGAAAGCGAAACAGGCATAATGATGACTGAAACTGCAAAAGTAGTACGTAGCCTAACGGGCCGCGTAACAAGTGACAAAATGGACAAGACTGTTACGGTGTTGGTTGAGCGTAAAGTGAAGCATCCATTGATTGGTAAAGTTATTCGCCAGTCTAAAAAGTTTCACGCGCATGACGAAACCAACAGTTGTAAAGAAGGCGATTTAGTGACTATTGTTGAAAGCCGTCCGCTTTCTAAAACTAAATCTTGGGTTGTGAAAGCAGCTTAAGTATCGAATATCACGCAATTATTAGGAATAGTAATTGCGTGATAAGGTTTTGCAAGTTATAATGTTTGGCTATTCAGGTGGGCGACTTATTAAAGCAATAAGTCATAAGCTCTCACCCCAATACTGACCGGGTCTATCGGCCGTGTTAACTGCAAGTTTATTCTTGTGGTTAAAAATGGCTGGTGTTGGTTTTAACGGATTAAGTTGGAGTT
>PHCL01000120.1 GCA_002842195.1 Betaproteobacteria bacterium HGW-Betaproteobacteria-20
AAAAAATAATGAGGCGGTATATATTTGATATATAACGAGTTATTTTTTTTGAGCAACGCAGCATGGCGACGGAAATTGAATTTTTAGAGGTGTCCATAATCTTAAATCCTATCTTAATTCTATGGCAGCGTAACGTCTCGCGCTATGCCATCCTGTCGCTCCAGCACCGCGTAGGCTCGCGCCCAATCAATACGGTATGCCAGCAGTGCATCCTGCGCCAGTTGTTGAAGCGCTTCCTGCGAAACGCCGCCTTTATTATAAATATCCTGATGTACTTCAAGAAAAATTTTATCTTCAGACTCGGCCAATAGCATAGGTGCATAAATAATACTGCCACTAGTGTCAGGCGTTATCTGCATAAATAGTGCTTCAACGTCGTCAGGGTGCAGCCGTATGCAGCCATGACTTTGAAAATGATAAATGCTGGCAGGCGCAATGGTGCCGTGAATGCCGATTCCCGGAAGGCTAAGTCCAATCCAGTACTTGCCGAGTGGATTATCCGGGCCAGGTGGCACGCTTGTTTTAACCACCTTGCCTTCGCGCCGCATCTCTTCCTGAATTGATTTCGGCACCAGCCAGGTTTTATTGGCCACCATATTCATCAAATTAAAACCTCCCGATGGCGTTGGCCAACTTGGCTTACCCAGTCCGACAGGGTATGCGGCCAATAATTCCCCATATTTAAAGTAATACAGCATACGCTGTGGCAGGTTAAGCAGTAAATCGCCAGTTTGCGCCACTGGCACAATATGTCGATTGTCGATGATTAGTTTTTGTTCAGGCATTAACAAAGCATCATATTTCAGCCCATTGTCGCGAGCCAATGTTGTGGCTTCCACACCAAAGCGCGCGCCTATCTTAATCAGATAGTCACCTGTTTGAACTGTATATTCAAATACACTGCCGCTGATAATAAGTGACGACTGCCCGGCCACTGCCTGCGGTTGATAAAGCAAGCAACTCAATAGAGCGAGAAATCGCAGAAAGTTCAACGATATTTTCCTGTAGTTAATGTCAATAAAATAATCCGAATAGCTGAACACCGGTTAAGACCGATAATCCTGATGATAGTTTAACAGGCATGACCACACTAACATGTACGTGTTAGCACTCATTTATTCATCATTGAAACTTCTATATATTAACTACAGGGTTTGAGTCCTGATAACGAGAATGGGGAATATCTATGTCAAATATAAACAATAAACAAATTGATTCACTACGTATTTTGATGGAAGCGGAGCTTGCCAAATTAGTCACTAAAACGCGTGATGAGATGAATCCTGAGTTAAAGACCAACTACATTGATATTGATGGTGATGTTGCTGATGATGAAGCGGTTGCTGACACCATCGTTGATACCGACAATGCGATTATCGGATTGCACTTACAAAAAGCGCGTGATCTGAATGCCGCCCTGGACCGTATTCAGTCTGGCGTTTATGGCGTATGCATAGATTGTAGCGATGATATTGGCTTTGAGAGGCTCTCTGCCTACCCGACTGCAAAACGCTGCATTAAATGCCAGAGCTTGCATGAAAAAATGTTCGCGAGTAATCCTACGCCTTCAATGTAGCGATTTCTCCATCAATCCATGACTAAAACTGCGGCCCCGCGTATTTTTCCCAGTCGCAATTGATTGAGGGCATCGTTAGCAGCATTTAGCGGAAATTTTTCCACCTCGGGTCGAATGCCAATTTTTGATGCTAATGCCAGAAACTCCTCGCCGTCACGACGGGTGAGGTTAGCAATCGAGCGTAAAGTGCGTTCACCCCACAGTATTGAGTATGGAAATTGGGGGATATCAGTCATGTGTATACCGGCACAAACCACAATACCACCCTTTACAACATCACCTAACGCTTGCGGAATGAGCGCACCTACAGGCGCAAAAATAATGGCAGCATCCATTTTTTCTGGTGGTGCCGTGTCTGAATCTCCAGCCCAGGCTGCGCCAAGCTCAATCGCAAAGCGCTGACCAGCGACATCGCCGGGCTTGGTAAAGGCAAAGACCTTTCGACCCTGGTGATGCGCGACTTGAGCAAGAATATGCGCAGCCGCACCAAAACCATAAATGCCTAAACATCGCGCGTTACCTGCCGCCAGCAACGCCCGATAACCGATCAGTCCAGCGCATAGCAGCGGCGCAGCTTCGGCATCAGAATATGTATCCGGCAAAGCAAAGCAGTAATGTTGGTTTGCCAAGGCGTATTCGGCAAAACCTCCATCTAAAGTGTAGCCTGTGAAACGTGCGTTATCACACAGATTTTCATGGTTGGTTGCGCAATAATTACATTGGCCGCAGGTATAGCCCAGCCAAGGCACGCCCAGACGTTGGCCAATCGTGTATTGCGCTACCTCTTGCCCTTTTGCCACTAAGACGCCAACGATTTCATGGCCCAGAACAAGCGGAGTTTTTGGGTTTGTAAGTTCACCATCCATTACATGTAAATCGGTGCGGCACACACCGCATGCATGAACCCTGAGCAATACTTCATCTTCTTTTGGCACCGGTATCGGCAATTCCGCAAGACGCAAGGGCCTGCCAACCGCATCTAATAACATCGCTTTCATTTATGTCGCATGGCGATGCTGGCTACCTCGATTGAGACACCAAGCACTATCAGCACCGCGCCCGCCCAAGCTTCTGTGGCCAGAAAAATCAAAATTGCCCCCAACAGCACTAGCACTATGGAGATAAGGCGCCACATTGTTTTTTTGTTTTCCATGAAAAACCTTAACGACTCCAGCGCACACGCACTAAGTTTTCTCCAGGGGCGCGATCCACCTTCAGTTCACCTTGGTAAGCATGGTGTATAGCTTCACCGATGCCATGGGCAAGGTGGGTATCTGTTGTTGTTATCAACATGGCGGCATCCTGATTTTCTATATTCATAATGCGCTTATAGGGGTGCTCTGCGCGTTCATGCTCTGCATGATTCTGAATTAATCGCTTTATTTCCTCACGGTGGGCTTCAAAAAAAGCCCCTTCTAATGTGACGAACCCGGCAGGATAGTTGTCATTAATACGGTGACAGGCTGAACAAGTTTCTTTATGTGCGTTTTCTGGGGCTTCTATCCATTGCCAACGCCCCTCATGATAGACGGCGCCACATTGCTCGCAGAGAGTTGGTTCTGATAATTTACTTTTATTTTTATAAGGGTAAATATCCTCTTTAAACAGTGGCCTATCATAACCAATGGGATGAATGCCTGAGGGTGTTTTATTGAGATTCATTTGGTGTCTCCTTTTGCATTAGCTTTATTCTTAATGTCGTCTCTATTTATTCAAGTTTCTAATAATTTGATGATGCAGTTAGTAACCATAAATTGGTTGACATAACTAATCAACGCCGTTTTGCGACTTCATTTTTCTGCTCACGAGCGACCAACTTACTGAGCGCCCCAAATTCTTTCGCTAATAACTGCAATAAATCATCTAATGTAACAATGCCTATCAGGCTACCGCTGTCGTCGACGACAGGTAGTCGCCGCACGCCCTTGCCGGTCATTAGCTGGATGCCTTCAAACACGCCGGCACTCTCCTTTACGACAGCAAGCTTGGTGACCATAATGTCGCCTGCCGTAATCACGCTGCAATCCAGCTCGGTTGCTATTACTTCCACAATCACGTCTCTATCAGTCACGATACCGACCGGTACTATTTTATTCATGCGGTCCTCTATCACTACAACATCGCCTACATGATGCTGACGCATCAGCATGGCGACATGCGACACTGTGGCATCACGCCGTACAGTGATAATTTCATGGTTACAAATTGCGCCGATGGTCATGATAATTCTCCTTTTTAGTTAATTTCAGTTTTTTAATCAGCTCTTTAAAATGCATACAGATTTTCAGACAACCTTGCAATTTCAGCTTCTTCGTCAGCGTGGATGACCAACACTGGCTTAGATTCGGGCGTGCTCAACGTTGTTGAATGTACCTGATTGGCCTCTTCATCGAGCTTGAATCCTAGAAAACCGAGTGGCTCACAAATAAGCGCGCGCACGTGCGCAGAATGTTCACCTATGCCGCCGGTGAAAACTAGGGCATCGATACCGCCAGATTTGGCGGCGTAACCGCCAATAGCTGCGCGCACTTGGCGGGCAAAATACTCCACGGCAAATGTGGCATTTTTACCATTACTTTTTAGCAACGTAGACATATCGCTACTTTCACCGTTTGACAATGCCAGCAAGCCCATTTTTTCATAAACAAGTGTCGATAACTCAGCAGAGTCGTAATGTTTGGCAAGTGCTAACATCACTCCAGGATCCAAATCTCCACTGCGTGTTGCCATAGGAATGCCGCCAGCAGGACTGTAACCCATGCTAGTATCAACCGAGCGCAGATTTTCCAGCAAGCATAAGCTGGCGCCATTACCTAAATGCGCCACGACCACGCGGGCGCGGGCGCTTGCGCCAAGCAGGTTAGGTAACTGTCGCGTAATATATGAATAATTGATGCCATGAAAGCCGTAGCGACGCATTTCAAGTGATTGCGGAATCGGCAGACGGTAAGCTAATTCTGGTAAGGTCGCGTGAAAAGCTGTGTCGAAACAAGCAATTTGCGGACAATTAAATCGCGTAGCACATAAATCTACACCTTGCAGGTTGCTGGGCATATGCAGCGGCGCGAGATGGATAATGCCCTCTAGTCGAACCCGTTCATCAGCATCAATCAGGCGTGCGGCATCAGTGATTGCTCCGCCGTGGACAAAACGATGACCTATAATATCAGGTTGCGCCTTGCCTAGGCCTTTAAGCAAATCATTAAACGCTTCAGCATACTGATAATCAGCACGATACTCGTAATGAAAATTCTGCCGCTCGCCTTCTGGCAAAAACAAACTAGCCTTGAGGCTGGACGAACCGCTATTGATTGTCAGTATATTTAATAAGGCCATACCCAGTTGTCTTCTTCAGGTAAATCAACACCGTATTCATAAGCATAGTTGCGACACTCTATCTGCCTGTTGCGCAGTTTCTCCTGCACATGCGCGCCGATTGTTTGCAGGCTTGGAATACGGTTAATAGCATCAATCGCTAAACTGAATCGGTCAATCTCATTCTGAATCGCCAGCTCCAATGGCGTATTGATGCTGCCTTTTTCCTTATAGCCACGTACATGTAGATTCTCATGATTAGTACGGCGATAAGTCAGACGGTGAATTAAGTAGGGATAACCGTGAAAATTGAAAATAATCGGTTTGTCCACTGTAAATAAACTATCGAAATCGCGATCAGAAAGCCCGTGCGGGT
>PHCL01000121.1 GCA_002842195.1 Betaproteobacteria bacterium HGW-Betaproteobacteria-20
GGTGATTATCCTCAAGCAAGGCGGTTACTACAGAATGGACATTGCAAAGCGTAACGTATTTTGATTCACGGTTCAGCGCCCAACCGCAAATAGTGTTAATCGCATCTTCCCAGGACAAAGCATCTATGTGGCTACCAAGAATACTGGCGCCGCTTCTGACATTAATTTTCATTGCAAAGCTTTTTATCGTTAACTGGTTTAATAATAACCTACCCTGCTAATAATTACAAAAACGATATGGTTATTTGCGGCTAAGTTTTCAGCGACAAGAGATTTAAAATCCGGCGCGGCTGGCAGCAATAGCTTCTTCATAAATTCTCATCAAGATTGCATAGTTACGCTCTGGCGTATATTTGGCCTCATATTCTGCATGGGCTGCCATGCCCATTTTTACCATTTCTTCAGGATGCGCTTCTGCCCAGGCTAGCTTGTCTGCTAAGTCGGCGGCATTTCCAGCCTCAAACAACAAGCCTGTTCGACCATCCTCAACAATCTCCGCTAAAGCCCCTATGCGGCTTGCAATGACGGGTAAACCACAAGCAAATGCTTCAACTATCGTCCGTGGAAAATTTTCATACCAAATACTTGGTACAACCAAATAAGCCGATTGCCGCATTTTGGTTAGAATCGTATCTAAAGGCTGAAAGCCAAGATAATCACTGCCAAAAAAAGACTGTGCAAAAACATCCATATCGCCGGAACCAATTACTTTCACTGGGTTAGCAGGCAATAATTTAGCTGCTTCAGCTAAAACATCCAAGCCTTTTTCTTTTGATAATCGGCCGACAAACAATCCACCCTGCCGCCCTTGCCACACGGGCGTTCCAAGCTTCTCAATAAAATTAGGTTTTACGCTAAATTTTTCTTCAGGCAACCCGCCGGCAATAAATTTTGCACGGCAAAAATCATTCAGTGCAATATAGCGCGTGACTTTATTGCGATAAGTGCCCAACCCGCGATGCAACGTAACCATGCCGGCAAGCACTGTTGATGCTGCGGTGGAATCGCGATAACACTGATGTATAACACCGCGCCACGGCAAATGCCCAAGGCAATCTTCACACACCCGCCCCTCGCGCAAGAACAAAGCACTTAAACACAAAGTACGAAAGTTATGCAAGGTTTGTACAATCGGCACGCCCGCTCTTGCGGCCGCCCAGTAAATTGAGGGGGAAACGAGCGGAAAAGTATTGTGTACATGCACCACATCCGGTCGAAACGCCGCAAGCTTAACGGCAACTTCATTTGTGGTTTGCGTTGACCACAACGCCTGCCCAGCCACCGCTAACATCGAAGCTTCATTTACATCGTCATTATGGCGAAAATAAGTCTCCACCTCATGGCCATAAGACCTGAGGAGCGCAATTTCAGCATCTACCACCGAATCTTCACCCCCAAGATGTTGGTAGGCGTTGTGTGCAACAAGAACTCTAACTTTACGCATCACTTGATTTTTCTTGGGCCAGCATCTACAGCTTGCGCTTTAGATAAGGAGCTATTTTTAGAAGAAAATCCGGTTTTATTTCTCAAATTTAAAACCGCATTTTGAATTGCCGACCAATTTGTAATAACCATTTGTTTTGTCAAACTATCAGAAATTTCTTTTGGTATTGGCATTTCAGTGGATATAGAGTCCGCATCTAAAGTCGTCATTTTATTCCACTCACCAAGCGAATGAACTGCGGGTGACAATGTGGACGGATAACCCAAGCTAAACTTATTAGATTTTTGGGTACCCAGATAAATGTTACCGTTAGCCTCCCCTATTTTTGAAGCACCTTTAGGCATAATCAACGCGCCACCATTATTCCAACCCACGATATTAGCGTTAACCTTTGTATTCTCAGCACCAAATTCAATGCCATTGCTATCTTTTTGCCCAGTATAAACAGCAACAATTCCCTCTAAACCATTTCCAACCACCATATTATGTGCCACTGAACAGTTTGCACTATCACGAAGATAGATACCTCTTTGCCCATTCCCATATACATAGTTATCTTGAATCACACCTGATTGACTTAACTCGTAATGAATACCAAATCCAGTGTTGTAAGCGGCTACATTTCCACTAATTAGATTATTCTTGTTTTGCCAGTCAAACCAAATGCCATCACCGTTGTTGCCTATAGCGGTATTCCCGATAAATTCAGAGTCTTGCAAGCCGCCATCCCCCACAAATTTAAAGCCACCTGCCTCCCACCACTTGTTAAAACCACGCGTATTGTTATAACTGGCATCAACGCCCGTCACACGATTATTAGTGCCTCGCATCGCCACACCTAGTTGACCATTGTATTTAGCTACAGAATTAATAAGCTGGTTGCGGTCTCCAATCATCTGAATGCCAGTCAAATCAGTATATTGAACCGTCACATTGCGAATAATATTATCGTTGCCAATAATCGTGACGGCTGCGCCACGGAAAGAAACAGAAGTATTGGAATGCTCAAATACCAACCCATCCAAAATAATCCCACTCACTCTTTCTGCGAAAAATGGGCGGCGGCGAACACTAACCTCAATTTTTTTCTGACCCGGGTTGCCTGATATGTTGATAATTAATTTGTGTGCGTCTTTATTATAATAAAAACTATCTTTTGGCATTTCATCGCCCACCGCATAACTCGCACGCTTAGGCCATATGCCTCCATTTTCCTTATGCAACTTGTTATACGAACTTGTTGGGTCATCAGGAAAACCGCCAAAAATAGTACCCTCCAATTGAATCAGCGCTACCCCATCTACAAAAACCTGTGATGGCTCAAATTGCCAATCTTTACTATAGCGAGATTCATCAATCTTCTGCCAACTTTCTACGACATCTGATCCCTTTATAATTGCTTTTCCGGGCTTTTCTGCAATAAAAATTGTAGGATTCTCGGCCGACCAAAACTTGCTGTCATTTAAGTAAAATTCATTTCTGTATTCTCCAGCAGAAAAAATCACTTTATCCCCTGGTTGGATAGTCCCCCAAGTTGTTTTAGCATTTTTTGGCGTAATTTGAACATCCTTTGCCTGCGCATCTATAACAGCAAAAAATACAAAAAATGCAAAGCAGGTATAGCGCTTAGACTTAATCATTTTTAGTCTTTATATTAATTTTCCAAAACGAAAAACATAACATGGCAATATAAATCAAGATTTTATCGTCAAAATTTTATGGGCATCCGTATTATGCGGTTGATGACAACCACATAATACGATTTAGTTAGGTCGCTATCAATCACAATAAATAAAAGTAAAGTATACTTTACTTTTATTTATCACATCGCTATAGTATAAAACATGAACATTTTAACTATTGGTGCAATCATCAAAAAAGAGAGAACAGCATGCGGCCTGAGTCAAAAGGCGCTAGCCAAGGCTTCGCACGTCTCCAGGGTGACAATTGTGAATCTGGAAAAAGGTAAGGTTGGCGACATAGGCGCCATCAAGCTATCTGAAATTGCCGAAATTATCGGCACACCAATGTTCTCGACAGGGAAAAAGATGGACTTCGTTAAGGTAACGCTTAGCAACATCAATACAAGCTACAAAAAATCCATGTCAGCGTCTGATCTGGAAAAGTTCATGCTGAGCGGAAAGATTCAGCCAGGATTTGAAGGTCAGGTGCTGCATCTGATTGATGAGACGCCAACCTCTTTGGTTGCTGGCGCCGTCAAGCAGCTTGCTGCCAAAAAGAATATCAATGCTAAGTTAGTTTGGAAGAATCTTGCTCATATTGCAACCGAGATCAAGTCACCAAACAAGTTCTGGAATGCTGTTGGCTAAGCCAGCCCTAAACTTCCCGGATGGCCCATGGATAACCCTTCTTGAGAAGGCGTACAGCCTTTTTGACTCTGTTGCTTCCGATGGCTTCCACATTCCGCGCTGGAGTCTAGGTGGAGGCACCGTGCTCATGTTCCACTATGCCCACCGCAGAAGCAAAGATATTGACATTTTTATCCCTGATCCGCAGTTTCTGGGTTACATCAACCCTCGTACTGGTGGGCGTGGGGAGGATATTACATCCGAGTACAAAGATACTGCGGAATACGTGAAGCTGTTTCTACCTGAAGGAGAAATAGACTTTGTTGCTTCGCCTACCCTGACCAATAACCCATTCGAAGAACATGAGGTGCTTGGCAGAAACATCCTACTGGAAACGCCGATTGAAATTGTGGCAAAGAAACTATGGTATCGCGGCGACACAGCAACCCCACGTGACCTGCTCGACCTTGCAATGGTGATAGACCGTCACTACAGCGAGATATTGGATCATCGTGACATATTTGTAAAAAATATCGAGATATTCACTAATCAATGCGAGTCACGTAAATCCATTATGTTGCCAGTGTTCGACGCAATTGATAAAATAGACTTCAACATGAGCTTCGATGAATGCTTGGATCGAGCAAAGGTGCTTGAGGCTGACCTGCTCAAGATCGCATCAGAGCGATAGAACTCTGTTGGTGTTGATATCTACCACGTATTACGGATACCCAATTTTACTAGGCGTTTTTAGCACTGACAGCAATGCACCTACTGCGCCCCAAAAAGTCCAAGCAAGGCCAGGGTTATTTAATATGGGATTAAACATGCATACGATAAACCCTGAAAAAATTAAAAAATAAAGCGTATGAAGATATGGAATCAAGTCTGGTTTTAATTGCCGCTCTGGTTGAAACACAAAAAACAGCCATTGCCGAAATAAAATAATAAACACTGCCAGCCATAGTGAAAACCCTATCAAACCACCTTGAGCCAGTATATCCAATGGGTCGCTGTGTGTTGGCAATGTCTGAGTACTTGACCCAACAGTAAACAAATCAAATTTTTCTGTTGCTGCCCCTGTAAATCCTGTTCCCCAAACGGGTGAATTCAAAAATTTATTCCATGCAATTTCATAAGTATGCAGTCGATAGTCCGGATTGCCAGTTGGTAGTGATGACTTCACAAAATAGTAAATAAGTACAATTGTTGTTGCTAGCAATAAACCCATTAACACAACCCTAATCCAAAATGCCCATCTTAAAAAACTATCTTTAATTTTTTTTCCGTGCTGCAAGCCCCAAACCATAAAAAAATAAAAAATACCCATTAGCAAAATTAAATATGCAGTATTTTTTTGGGCGACAAGTGCTGTAGCAGTAATGCCACCTAAAGCAATAAGGCTAGCCAGGTTTGATTTAGCTAAAAAATATACAATCACTAAAGCACCTATAACTAAATGTTCCCGCTCATGAAAATAACCCGCTTGTCCTAGATGAGC
>PHCL01000122.1 GCA_002842195.1 Betaproteobacteria bacterium HGW-Betaproteobacteria-20
AAGCCTTTTGGCCAATCGCAACATAGATACAGGTCATGTTTTGACCTTTTTGATTGATGATGGCATCAATCGCAACTGCAGTTTTACCTGTTTGACGGTCACCAATAATCAACTCACGTTGACCACGACCTACCGGCACCATAGAATCAACTGATTTCAAACCGGTTTGCACAGGTTGAGAAACTGATTTACGCGCAATCACGCCTGGTGCCACTTTTTCAATCTTGTCTGTCATTTTCGCATTAACCGGGCCTTTACCATCAATTGGCTGACCCAATGCATTCACAACACGACCGATTAGCTCTGGGCCTACCGGCACCTCTAAAATACGGCCGGTACATTTACAAATGTCGCCTTCAGTAATGTGCTCATAATCGCCTAAAACCACCGCGCCCACTGAGTCACGCTCTAAGTTAAGCGCCAAACCGAAAGTATTGCCTGGGAATTCGATCATCTCGCCCGCCATCACGTTTGAAAGACCGTGAATACGAACAATACCGTCAGTGACTGAAATTACTGTACCTTGAGTACGCGCTTCAGCTGAGGTAGAAAAATTTTCTAATCTGCTTTTAATCAGTTCACTGATTTCTGATGTAGATAACTGCATTGTGGCTCCTAATGTATTCTTTGCTTAAACTGTATTTCGGACTTAATTGACTTTAGGCCTATGCCGAAAGCGTGTAAGCTAAATTTTGTAACTGACCTTTGACGGACGCGTCTATCACGGTATCGCCAACAATAATTTTAATGCCGCCAATAAGCTCTGCATCCACAGAAACATTGGCTTCTATTTTTTTGCCAAACTTAACTTCCAAGCGCTTTACTAAATCTTTAACTTCCGCAGCACTAGGCTTAGATGCGGCAATAATCTGTGCGTCTAACACGCCTTCGTCCTGCGCTTTAAGTGCTTCAAAAGCAGAAGTGATTGCAGGCAAGATAGTCATGCGGTTATATTCAACCAGGACTTTAATCAAGTTTTGACCTTGCTCGTTGAGCTTGTCGCCACACACTTTTAAAAAGGTATTTTGCAAATCACTGGCAATTACTTTAGGGTCTTGAATGTAGGCCTGCATCTGCGCGTCATTAGCGACCGCAGTTGCAAAACCCAGCATTTCAGACCACTTAGCCAGCGCCTTGGTTTCTTTACCGAGCGTGTAGGCAGCCACCGCGTAAGGTCTTGCTATGGTTGATATTTCCGCCATGCTTATAGCTCCGCCGCAAGTTTAGACAGCATGTCGCTGTGCGCTTTACCGTCAATCTCTTTGCGCAAGATTTTTTCCGCACCGGCAATAGCCAGTGCAGACACTTGTGCGCGTAGACCTTCTTTAGCGCGGTTTACTTCCTGCTCGATTTCAGCTTTAGCACCGGCTAAAATACGGTCACCTTCTGTTTTGGCCGCGCCTTTAGCTTCTTCTACTATTTGTGAGCCACGTTTTTCAGCCTGGCCAATAATTTCAGACGCTCTTTGCTTAGCTTCATTCAAAGTCACTTCTGATTTTTTAGCAGCTACTTCTAAGGAATTTCTACCTTCTGATGCTGCAGCCAAACCATCAGCGATTTCTTTTTGGCG
Source organism: Betaproteobacteria bacterium HGW-Betaproteobacteria-20 (assembly GCA_002842195.1). Classification (GTDB taxonomy): domain Bacteria; phylum Pseudomonadota; class Gammaproteobacteria; order Burkholderiales; family Methylophilaceae; genus Methylotenera. The sequence goes on from PHCL01000122.1 coordinate 1,571, forward strand.
CGTTTCAATCGCATTTAACAGCGGCGGCCAAACGAATTTCACTGTGAACCAAATCAACACAGCAAATGCAATAGCCTGTGCGATAAGTGTAAAGTTAATGTTCATTACTTACTCCAAATATTCAAGTCGTTTAATTTGCGCCAGACGCTATATACAAGCCTAAAGCCAAATTATTGAGGCCAATTACCTTGAATTGCTAATTACTTAGCAACTACGCTTAATAATGGGTTAGCAAATGCAAACATCATCGCCAGACCAACGCCAATAATGAAAGAAGCATCGATAAGACCTAATAGCAAGAATACTTTACCTTGCAATTGTGGAATCATTTCTGGCTGACGAGCAGCGCCTTCTAAAAAGCTAGCACACATAATACCAATACCGATACAAGCACCAGCAGCACCCAGACCAATAATTAAACCAATACCAACGCCTGTGTAGGCTTGAATCAATGCTAATGAATCCATTTTGTTACCCTCTCTAAAATTAAACTTACCACTTAAAACTACTTAAAAAATAAAACTACTAGATTAAAACTAAACACCATAAAAACTAATGTGATTCATGCGCCATTGCCAGGTAGACCACCGTCAACATCATGAAAATAAATGCTTGTAATGCCACAATTAAAATGTGGAAGATAGACCAGCCAGCGCCTAGAATTGCACCAAAAATAGTGCCTGAAACGCCGGTGGCAGCCCATAAACCGAGTAGCAGGAAAATAACTTCACCCGCATACATATTGCCAAATAGACGCAATGAATGTGAAAGCGGTTTAGAAACGTATTCGATTAGATTGAACAGGAAGTTTGCTGGCCATACCCAGATTTTGCTGCCAAATGGTGAGCAGAACAGCTCGTGTATCCAGCCGCCCAGGCCCTTGACTTTGATGGAAAAGAAAATCATCAGAATCCATACGGACAAGGCTAAAGCAAAGGTAGTGTTAATGTCTGAAGTTGGTACGGCGCGCCACTTGGCGTGCTCGCCACCGAAGAATGAAACGATACCGGCCACCCAGTCCACAGGCAGGAAGTCCATAGAGTTCATGGCAAATACCCATAAGAATACGGTTAATGCTGTCGGCGCAATGAAACTATGACGATTGCCGTGAAAGATATTTTTTACCTGATCATCAATAAAACCAAAGGTCAGCTCTACAAATGCCTGCCCTTTACTTGGCACGCCTGAAGTTGCTTTGCGCGCTACCAGCCAGACCAGGCCCATGACAATCAGACCCAGCGCCACTGACATTACAAAAGTATCAACGTGCAATGTCCAAAAACCGGCAGACTCATTAAACGGGTGCGCGTTAAAGCTCAAGTGATGCTCAATGTAACTCGATGGAGTTAATGCCTGCTGTACGTGTTCTGCGTGTTCTGTAGCCATAATCTAATATTTACTCTAAACTGAATTATTGTTTAAATGACACTGGTAATTTACTTAAAACTTTAACTTGCTAAGTGCTGCACCTGAAAATAATGCCGCAGCTGCCAAACCGGCAATTAGCGCAAATGGCACTAGCTGCTTGTACACATTAAAAATGATTACCAATAAAATGATAATCACTAAAATTTTTACCGCTTCGGCTTTTAGTAAATTAACTAAAATTGCCGTTGAATCTTCGCTACCGGCACTGCGCTTTGCAATTACTGTCGCGGCAAGTGCACCTAAAATCACGCTGGCACCACCTAACACTGCCGAAATACTTGCATTTAAGCCTGAAATAAATATGGCTGCCACTGCAACCGTCAGCGTAGCAACTAGTTGAATTTTAAGCATTTTGCTAAAAACATCTGATGTGTTGGATGCTGACAATTGCTTAAACCCAGTTAATTTATACTTGCTAGTTAATTTTGTTGCTTGCTGCTTTTGGGAGTTTTTATATTTATTATCCAGCAAAGACCGCGATTTTGAATTATTAGCGCTTTTTAGTCAAGCGCTAAATTCAAGCATAATGAAACACTTAGCGTGTAATTCTGCCGATAATCTCATCCAGCTGGTCTAAATTTGCATAGTTGATTTTCAATGTACCTGCACCATTGGCGCTGGATTTAATGCTGACTGATGCACCCAGTTTGTCGCTTAACGTTTCCTGCAGCCTTGCCACATCTTGATTTACCATTGTATTTTGCGTTGGTTTTTGATTGATTTTTTGTGCTGGATTTCCAGCTTCTGCGATTGTTTTTTTTACCAGGCTTTCCACTTCGCGCACGGATAAATTATTTTGCACAATCTGTTCAGCCAGCATCACTTGCTGCGCGCCACTCAAGCCAATTAAAGCCCGTGCATGTCCCATATCTATTTTGGAGTACACCAGCATTTCTTGCACTGGCACGCATAAAGTGAGTAAACGTAGCAGGTTGGAAACCGCAACACGTGAACGGCCAACCGCCAACGCGGCTTTTTCATGCGTCATGCTAAATTCATCTATCAGACGCTTAATACCTTGCGCCTCTTCCAGCGGATTTAGATTTTCGCGTTGAATATTCTCAATCAAGGCCATTGCCAACGCGGCTTCATCGGCAATTTCGCGTACCAGCACCGGCACCTCTGCTAAGCCGGCAATTTGGCTGGCACGCCAACGGCGCTCACCCGCGATAATCTCGTAATGCTCATCATCCGCCTGTTCACCAGCGACGTGCCGCACCAAAATTGGCTGCATAACACCCTGCGACTTAATAGAAACCGCCAAGGTTTGCAAAGCCGCCTCATCCATATAACTGCGTGGCTGATATTTGCCTGGGCGCAATTGCTCTACTTTGAGCACGAGCAGCGAATCTGCTTCACCCACCGAACCCATGTCACCTGCCAACAGTGAATCCAGTCCGCGGCCCAAACCTCTATTTAAGCCTTTTAATTTAGCCATGTTTTTTCTCTTTACTTATGTCTGCAGTGCTTATGTTGTCTTTACCTACAATTTCTTTATCAGTGATTTCTTGCGCTAATTCCATATAAGCCACGGCTCCTTTTGAGCCTTTATCGTAGCTCAGCACCGGCACGCCATAGCTTGGCGCCTCTGCTAAACGAATATTGCGCGGGATAATAGTTTTATATACCTTATCACCAAAATGGCTGATCAGCTGCGCGGAAACTTGATTTGCCAGCATATTGCGACTATCAAACAAGGTGCGTAACAAACCTTCAATCTCCAGCGTTGGGTTTAAACGCGCACGTACTTTTTTAATGGTATTCACCAAATCCGACAAACCTTCCAGCGCGTAATACTCGCACTGCATCGGAATCATCACCGCGCTGGCGGCGGTTAGCGCATTGACAGTCACTAAATTGAGGGCAGGGGGGCAATCCAGCAGCACCACATCATAAGCATATGCTTCGCCCAGTTTAGCAATGGCCACTTTTAAGCGATTTTCACGCGCCAGCTCATTCACTAATTCCACTTCTGCACCGGCCAGTTCACGGTTAGAAGGCGCAATATCAAAACCGCCTTTTTCGCTTGTAACAATCACTTCTCTAAGCATTTTTTCACCAATCAGCACATGGTAAATGCTGTATTTCAGGTGCGCTTTATTAACGCCACTACCGGTGCTGGCATTGCCTTGCGGGTCAAGGTCTATCAACAGCACGCGTTTACCCAGGCTGGCCAGACTGGCCGCCAGGTTTACGCAAGTCGTCGTTTTTCCTACGCCGCCTTTTTGATTGGT
>PHCL01000123.1 GCA_002842195.1 Betaproteobacteria bacterium HGW-Betaproteobacteria-20
ATCATGCGCATGGCCAAATAATATCTGTATCGGTAAACTTTCATGTTCATGAAAAATAGCCAGCTCAAAAATTTGACGGGTTTCACGTGTGATTAACGGCACCAAAAAAACAGCTTCCGGGTGCTCTGCATGAATCAGCTTGGCCGTTTTTACAAATAATTCAGCATGTTGTTGCACCTCACTTTGGCGACTGCCCGGCAGCATGGCAATAATCAAAGATGCCGGTTTTAATCTCAATCCTTCGCGCGCCGCTGTCGTATCAGGCTCTAGTGGCAACATATCAGCCAGTGGATGGCCTACATAGGTCACTGCAATGCCCGCTTGTTGGTACAAAGCGGGCTCAAACGGAAATAACACCAGCATGTGCGAGGCGGCATGCTTAATTTTGTTGATTCTATTTTTACGCCACGCCCAAATAGATGGGCTGACATAATGAATAGTTTTAATGCCTTTGTTTTTGAGTTTTTTCTCTAACCAGAAATTAAAATCAGGTGCATCAATGCCTATAAATAGATCGATGCGGTTATTTAAAAAATGGTTAAGCAGTTGTTTACGAAGCTTAAGTAAACCAAATAAATGTTTGATGACTTCAAAGTAACCGCGCACTGACAAACGCTCGATAGGGAACAGCGATTGTGCGCCTTCACGCATCATTTTTGGCCCAGCAATGCCGACAAACTCAATCTCGGCATGCTTTTGCTTCAATGCCTGCATCAGGTGACTGCCAAGCAAATCACCAGAGGCTTCTCCTGCCACTATACCGATTCTGAACATTGTGAAAAACCTAGCGGACGATGCCGCGGGTGGATGCGTTTAGAAAGTCTGTAAGCAAACCGATTTCTGGTGTGCTTGCCTGCATGGATGCAAGCTCGATTTTGGCTTCGTCTAATGTAAGACTGTTGCGATACAGCGTTTTATACGCACGCTTAATTTGCAATATACTCTCTGAGCTATAACCGCGCCGCTTCAGGCCCTCAGCGTTAATGCCATGCGGCTTGGCATCGTAACCGGCCGCTGTGACATAAGGCGGAATATCTTTAAATACCACCGAACCTACAGCTGTTATAACATGTGCACCAATTTTGCAAAACTGATGAATAAGCGTAAAGCCGCCTAAAATCGCATAATCATGTATATCTACATGGCCAGCTAACGAAGTATTATTAGCAAAAATGGTATGGTTGCCAATCTGGCAATCATGTGCAATATGCACATAAGCCATAATCCAGTTATCGTTACCGATCTTGGTGATATTTTTATCTTGAACCGTGCCGCGGTTAAACGTGCAAAACTCGCGTATGGTATTGTTATCGCCAATCTCTAATAAGGTTGGTTCGCCGTTGTATTTTTTGTCTTGTGGCGCTTCACCAAGTGAGGAATATTGAAATATCTGGTTGTTTTTACCAATAATCGTCGGACCGTTGATAATGACATGCGCGGCAACATGGGTACCGGCATCGATTTTAACATTGGCGCCAATAATGGAATATGCACCTATTTCTACGCTGGAGTCGAGTTCCGCCGTACTATCAATAATTGCCGTTGGGTGGATTTTTACTGCGTGCATCGCTTACTTCTCTTTTTTTTCTATCGCTTTTAATATACACATCATCTGTGCTTCGGCTACCACAGCACCATCGACTGTAGCCACGCCGGAATACTTCCAAATACCTTTCAAGATACGATCAATTTTGACATTGATAATAATTTGATCGCCAGGTGATACCGGCCTTTTGAAGCGTGCGCTATCGATGCCTGCAAAATAATAAACCGAGTCATCGTTAGGTTTAGCATCCATCGTTTTAAAGGATAATATTGCCGCAGCCTGCGCCATCGCCTCAATAATCAATACTCCAGGCATTACAGGATGATAAGGAAAATGACCAGGAAAGAACGGCTCGTTGATACTGACGTTTTTAATCGCAAAGATTTCTTTACCAAGCTCCATTGAAATCACGCGGTCTATCAGCACAAACGGATAGCGATGCGGAAGATGGTCGAGGATTTCATGAATGTCCATGCTAGTAGAAGCGGTTTCGTTTGTCATTTTGTCTCAACTTTTTTCTGATAGATAGTTTTTTGGTAAATGGGTTTTAGTTTTTATTTACTTGCTAGATTTTAACAGAGCAATGTCTTTTTCAAGTTGTTTAATTTTATCAACCAACGTGTCTAAGTGACGAATTTTTGCTGCTGTATTTAGCCATGCTTTATGTGTTTGAAAAGGCATGAGCGCTGTGTAGGTATCAGCGAGTGCTAAAGATCGTGTAATCATGCTGCCTGGCGAGATTGTAATGTGATCCGCAATTTCTAAATGGCCTAATATCATGGCGGCACCGCCAATTTTACAGTGTTTACCAATTTTGGCGCTACCAGCGATGCCTGTACAGCCAGCGATGACAGTATGTGCGCCTATGATGCAGTTATGGCCAATTTGAATCAGGTTGTCGAGCTTGACGCCATCTTCAATAATAGTGTTATCAAGTGCACCACGGTCAATGGTGGTATTAGCGCCAATATCTACATTATCGTGAATAATAACGCGCCCTACTTGCGGTATTTTCAACCAAACACCTGCTTCTTCAGCATAGCCAAAGCCATCGGAGCCAATGACCGCACCAGAAAAAATATGGCAATTTTGTCCGATTTCACAGTGATGTTTGATGGTTACATGCGGCTCTAAACGCGTGTTCCTGGCGATTAGTACGTCATTTTCAATCACACAGCCCGCACCGATAACGACATGTTCACCCAGCACGACATTTTCACCAATGACTACCATCGGCCCAATGCAGCATGTTGCGGGAATAATCGCCGTAGCATCAACTACTGCACTGGGTGCAACACCTGAATGCACAGTTGCAGGTGAATTTAACAATGTAGATACCTTGGCAAAATAGGCGTAAGGATTATCTACAATGATTTTGGGGAGTGTGGTTAGACTAGTGTCTTGTTCTCTTAAAACAACAGCACTGGCTCTAGACGAAATCAGTGCTTTTTGGTATTTTGCATCGTTAATAAAACTAATATCGCCAGGTTGGGCATTGGCTAATGATGAGACGCGTGCAATGCTCGTGAAACCATCACCAACTACCTGACCGCCTAATAGTGTTGCAATATCACTCAGTGAGTACTGTTTACTCATTAGTTGACCCTGAGTTTACTATTTAATTTATTGGTGGTTAACGTAGAAAAGTGTCTTAGCTTGAATTATTTTTTACCTAACAGTTTCAGTACTTTATCTGTAATATCAAGTTTATCAGCGGCGTAGGCTACGCCACTATACATCACCAAATCATAGTTTTCAGCTTTAGCGACTGATTGCACGGCTTTATTGATTCGATCTTGCAGGCTTCCTAATTCTTCATTTTTACGCAGATTAATGTCTTCACGCAATTCGCGTTGTTTGCGTTGAAACTCTACTTTAATATTTTGGATATCGCGTTCTTTACTGCGGCGTTCTGTTTCTGTAATCGTAATGCCTTCTTTATCAAGAGCAGATTCTAAATCTTTAATTTGTTTAGCCATACGGTCCAACTCTTGCGAACGCGGATTAAATTCGCGTTCTAATTTTTTACCGCTTTCTGCAGTTTGAGGTGCTTCCTGTAGAATTTTATCTACTTGCACATAACCAACCTTCAACTCCGCTGACTGTGCGAATAAGGTAAATGTCATTAAACCGGTTAGAACCAAACTCTTAAATAGTTTACTTACGAATAAATTACTCAATTCAATCTCCTAAAACAAATCACCCAACGTTTTCTATTATGCCACATATCGCATATTCATTGGCTTGTAAACAATAATACTGAATTCACTTAAACTAAAACTGTTGCCCAAGCTGGAATTGCAGATTTTGCGTGTCATCTCCTGGCTTGCTGTTTAATGCTTTAGCATACACCAGTTTCAAAGGGCCGAATGGTGAAAACCAGCTAATGCCAACGCCAGTTGCATAGCGCAGGTCACCTAAATTATATCCCTGATTTTCTCCATAGACGTTACCTGCATCGAAAAATGCACTCAATCTGAACTGATTAGAGTCTTTCAAACCAGGTACAGGGAAGAGCAATTCTGCGTTACCTAGTAAACGCTTATTACCACCAAGAGCAAAATCTTGACCAGTACTTGGATCAAAACCTCTTGGCCCTAGTGCGCCATTACCATATCCTCGCACAGAGTTTACGCCACCCATAAAAAAGTTTTTAAAGAATGGGAATTTCTCGCCGCCATAAGACTTAGAAAAACCAATTTCACCATTTAATGTAAAAGTAAGATCTTTATAAAAATTATTAAACCAAGCATGTTTATAGTCAATTTTGTAATACTTCAGATCTAATACTGGCAATGAAACTTCACCAGTTAGCCGCTGTAATACACCGTTATTGGTAAATAAAATGCTGTCGCGAGTGTCGTGTGCCCAACCCGCAGAGGTAAGCACAGAATCACTGCTACAACCCTTTGTATTGCCACAAAACTCTAGGTACTGAATAGGGCTCTGACTAGATAAATCAACCGTGGTGAAGTCAACTGCCAAGCCGAAGTTAAAGCTATCGCGTTCATTCAGCGGAACGCCGAATCTAACCCCTGCTCCATATGAGGCGGTGTCGAATGTACCAACATTGAGTGATCTGGTGTTTACGTCACGGCGATAAATATCAAAACCACGGCTTACCCCATCGGGAGTGAAATATGGATCGGTATAAGATAGTGAGTAGGTAGTGTTTACCTTACCTGTATTTACTTGTGCGCTAACCCGGTTACCCGTGCCCAAAAAATTATTTTGACTGACCGTAACCCCAAACACTATGCCTTCGTTGCTTGATAAACCAGCACCAAACTGTACACTACCCGTTGATTTCTCTACAACACTAATATCTAAATCTACCTGATCTGTCGTGCCAGGCACCGCAGGAGTTTCTACGTTGACATCAGAAAAGTAATCCGTACGAACCAGTCGTTCTTTTGATCGATTGATTTTATCCGAATTATACCAGGCAGACTCCAGTTGACGTACTTCACGACGCACGACCTCATCACGCGTTCTGGTGTTGCCCGCAATATTAATGCGACGCACATAAACGCGCTTGCCTGGATCAACAAAGGTAAACAGAGACATATCTTCTTCGATCAACTCCAGGCTACCCAATAACTGAGACTGGTCGGTATCACCCACCACTAAAGCTTTCAGCAATGGCGTAGACAAAATATCCATCGGCATTACCGAT
>PHCL01000124.1 GCA_002842195.1 Betaproteobacteria bacterium HGW-Betaproteobacteria-20
AATTTGGAATAAATGATGAAAAACCCAGAACTTTTAGCCCCTGCGGGCGATTTAGACCGTATGCGTACTGCCTTTGATTACGGTGCAGATGCCATCTATGCTGGCCAACCGCGCTACAGCTTGCGGGCGCGCAACAATGATTTCACCATGGCTAATCTTGAGATTGGCATTAACGAAGCACATGCTCGCGGTAAAAAATTTTTTGTGGCGAGCAATATTTCTCCTCACAATTCAAAAGTGAAAACTTACATGGCGGATATGGAGCCTGTAATTGCCATGCAGCCTGATGCGCTGATTATGTCCGACCCTGGCCTGATTATGATGGTGCGCGAAAAATGGCCTGATATGCCTGTGCATCTTTCGGTGCAAGCGAATACGGTGAACTTTGCTACAGTGAAGTTTTGGCAGGCGCTGGGTCTGAAACGCGTTATTCTGTCACGCGAATTGTCTTTGGATGAAATTGAGGAAATTCGCCAGCTTTGCCCGGAGATGGAGCTGGAAGTGTTTGTGCACGGCGCCTTGTGCATCGCTTACTCTGGCCGCTGCCTGCTTTCCGGTTACTTTAATCAACGCGACCCGAACCAGGGTACTTGTACCAATAGCTGCCGCTGGGATTATAAAGTGCACGATGCCAAAGAAGATGCGGCCGGCGTGATACGCTTGAATGAATTTGACTTTCAGGCCGAGATGGAAAAATCCAGCCTTTCCGGCTGCGGTAGTTTGCCGCGCCATCCGCTGGCGGATAACGTCTATCTGATAGAAGAAAAAGGCCGTCCGGGTGAACTATTGCCGATTTTAGAAGATGAACACGGCACCTACATTATGAACAGCAAGGATTTACGCGCCATTGAGCACGTAGAGCGTCTGGTTAAAATGGGTGTAGATTCGCTGAAAATTGAAGGGCGCACCAAGTCGCGTTACTACGTGGCACGCACTTGTCAGAATTATCGTAAGGCGATTGATGATGCCGTGACTGGTCGCCCATTTGACTGGAATTTGTTGGGTGATTTAGAAAACTTAGCCAACCGTGGCTATACCGATGGCTTTTATAAACGCCACCACACCGCAGAACACCAAAATTACAAGCAAGGTTATTCAAGCTCTAATCGCAGTTTATATGTGGGTGATATTGTGGCCTATGATGCCGAAAAAGGTTGGGCTGATATTGAAGCGCGCAACAAGTTTGCAGTGGGAGACCGCTTGCAAATCATTCACCCAAAAGGCAATCGGGACATTGTCGTTGAAAACATGCTCAACAGAAAAGGCGAGCCAGTACAGGAGGCGTCAGGTAGCGGCCATTTTGTGCGCTTACCCATCGCGGCGAGTGATTTAAACAATGCAATGGTGGCAAAATATTTATAGTAATGCCCCGTACAAACAGTAACGCCTCATAAGCCAGTAGATACCTGGCTTATAGAAACACTAGCTTAGAATGTAATTTTCCAGCTGCTTAATCAACCGCTGCTGGTAGGCGAGCATCTCTTTCACCAAATCGCCAATCGACAGCATGCCCAGCACTTTGTCACCTTGAATTACCGGTAAGTGGCGAATGCGCTTTTCGCTCATCAGGTTCACGCATTCATCGACTTTGTCCTCTGGTGTGGCAGTAATGACTTTAGATGACATCACTTCATGTATCTGTGTGGTTTTTGATGAGCGGCCTTGCAATATGACCTCGCGCGCGTAGTCGCGCTCAGAGAATATACCGACTAATTTATCATCCTGTATCACAGCCAATGCACCGATTCTGTACTCAGCCATAATCACCAGGGCGTCAAAAACAGGGCGATTTGGCGCAATTGAAATCACTTCTTTATGTTTTTTATCATTTAAAATTTGTTGTAATGTTTTCATGACTTTCTCCCCATTATTAGCGATACACTAAAATATACACCCTATAATGGCATTAGCAAAACTCCAGGAATAAATTTTAATTTTAAAGCCATGCGAAACAATACAATAGTCAAAGCCTTTGCTGCACTTTTTATACTCACGCTTATTTGGGGATATAACTGGGTGGTGATGAAGCTGGCAGTGCAATACGCCAGCCCGTTTCAATTTGCTGCGCTACGTACTTTTTTAGGTGCGATTCTACTGTTTGTGCTGATATTTTTTACTAAACGGCCGTTGGCGTTAAAAGAATTTCCCACCATGCTGATTCTAGGTATATTGCAAACCTGCGGCTTCACAGGGTTACTAATTTGGGCGCTGGTAGAAGGTGGCGCAGGTAAAACAGCAGTACTTACTTACACCATGCCGTTTTGGGTGATGCTGTTTGCCTGGCCCATGCTGGGCGAGAAAGTGCAAGGCTGGCAATGGCTGGCAGTCCTGTTTGCGTTATTCGGCATGGTATTTATTTTTGACCCGTTACATATTAAATCCGACGGTTTCAGCATGTTTCTAGCGCTGTGTTCGGGTATTTCATGGGCAATTTCGGCGATTATTTCTAAAAAATTACACCAGCGTGCGCCGCATTTAGACTTACTTAACCTTACCGCCTGGCCGATGTTGCTGGGCTCTATTCCCATTATCGCCATTGCGCTTATTATCCCTGCGCCGCCTATTCAGTGGAGCAATACTTTTATTCTGGCAGTACTCTTTAATGTGGTATTAAGCGGCGTTGTAGCGTGGGTGTTTTGGCTTTATGCCTTGCAACGGTTACCGGCAGGCGTAGCGAGCATGGCGTCCATGCTGGCACCCGTAATCGGCGTGCTGGCGGCATGGCTGCAATTAAACGAAATTCCTGATTCTTACGAATTGATCGGCATGGTGTTCATCGCACTTTCTTTAATCACCATTTCTATTATCAGTATACGTAAACATCAGCAGATTGACGTTGCACAAGGCCAGGAGTAATCATTAGCATAGTGATAGTGACTGGTTCAGACGTGGTAAAATCAAACTTTTCAATCAATATTTTCTAAAAAATATTTTAAGACTTAAGGGTTAGCAACATGGCAGGTCATAGTAAATGGGCAAATATTCAACACCGCAAGGGTCGTCAGGACGCCAAGCGCGGCAAAATTTTCACCAAAATCATTAAAGAAATCACCGTAGCGGCACGTCTAAGTGGCGGTGATGTGACCATGAACCCGCGCCTGCGCGCTGCGGTCGCTGAGGCTAAAGAAGAAAATATGCCAGCCGATAACATTATGCGTGCAATTAAAAAAGGTACGGGTGAACTGGAAGGCGTGAACTATGAAGAGATTCGTTACGAAGGCTACGGCATTAACGGCGCGGCGATTATCATTGACTGCCTGACTGATAACAAGCAGCGTGCAGTGGCCGATGTGCGCCATGCGCTAACCAAATTTGGCGGTAATTTAGGCACCGATGGCTCAGTCGCTTTTATGTTCAAACACTGTGGAAGTTTGGTATATGAACCGGGTACCTCTGAAGACAAAGTGATGGAAGCCGCACTGGAAGCTGGGGCCGAAGACATTGTGACCGATGAAGATGGCAGTATAGAGGTGATTACACCGCCGAATGATTTTATGGCGGTAAAAGAAGCAATGGAAGCGGCCGGGCTTAAAGCTGTGATGGCTGAAGTGACCATGAAGCCGATGAATGAGGTTGAGTTTACCGGTGATGACGCGGTTAAAATGCAAAAAATCCTGGACGCGCTAGAAGATTTAGATGATGTGCAGGATGTTTATACCACTGCGGTTATTGAAGATTAAATCTAATGATTTGCATGCCCAATGTTCATATGCGCGATTTCTGCATCATGGTGTTAGCAGGCAAGTTGCGAAAAGGATTCCCGCAAAAGTGGGAATGACAATATAAGTGAGTATTGCTGTCACCAGAATCTTGGGCATCGACCCTGGCCTGCGTATCACAGGCTTTGGCGTGATTGAAAAAATAGGTGAAAAAATCATCTATGTGGCTAGTGGCACCATTAAAACTGCCAGCGGCAAAAAGAATAAAGTAGCGGGTGAAGATGACCGAGAAGAATTGCCTGCACGCCTAAAAATCATATTGGACGGCTTGTTTGAGGTAATTGATACCTACCAGCCTAATCAGGTGGCGATAGAAAAAGTGTTTGTGAATGTGAATCCGCAATCAACACTGTTGCTTGGTCAGGCGCGCGGTGCTGCCATCAGCGCAGCGGTAATACGCAATTTAATCGTGGCCGAATACACTGCCTTGCAAGTGAAGCAAGCCGTTGTTGGCAATGGCCATGCACAAAAAGAGCAAGTGCAGGAAATGGTCAAGCGCTTGCTTAATTTACCGGCGACGCCAAAGCCGGATTCGGCCGATGCTTTGGCCTGTGCCATTTGTCATGCGCATGGCGGACAGGGTTTGGGCAAGTTGGCAACAGCAGGTTTTAGGGTAAAGGGTGGCAGGCTAATATGATAGGTCAACTAACAGGCGTTTTAATTGAAAAAAATCCCCCGCAAATCCTGCTGGATGTGCACGGCGTGGGTTATGAAGTGGAAGTGCCGATGAGCACTTTTTACAATTTGCCGGAACTTGGACAATCCATAAAACTGCTCACGCAATTTGTAGTGCGCGAGGACGCGCAGTTGCTTTACGGCTTTGGTTCGAACCACGAGCGCCTGGCTTTTCGCCAGTTGATTAAAGTCAGCGGCATCGGTGCAAAATCTGCGTTGGTAATATTGTCCGGACTTTCTGTGGATGAACTTAGCCATGCCATTCAAGCGCAGGATACGGCCCTGCTCACGCGTATTCCAGGCATCGGCAAAAAAACGGCGGAACGCATGCTACTGGAATTACGCGATAAATTTACTTTTACCGGCTCGGCTTCAGCAATTGCTGGCGTTGGTCAGGCGAGCCATACCAGTGATATTTTAAATGCGCTGGTAGCATTAGGTTACAATGAGCGCGAGGCGGGGTTGGCGGTAAAAGGTCTGGCGAAAGACTTGAGCGTTGCTGAAGGTATTAAGCTGGCGTTGAAGCGTTTTTCTAGAAATTAAATACTGTAATAAACAACAGGCATAGACGGATTCTATGCCTTTTTAGCGTGAGCTTCATAACCATTGCTCTGAGAGCGGCTCTGGAAAAGCCTTCCAGGGCAGTGATTTTCTCTCGTACGGATTTTTAGGTTTTTTTATTGGATTTTTTTTAGTTTATTTGTGAATGCTGGCACAGCTTATTTGCTTACCGCAGTAGCGGCTCATTCAAACGGCCTGGTGAAAGTCAGCCTTTTAATTCAGGGTA